>NZ_JBEOPO010000007.1:0-142603 GCF_040310145.1 Shewanella sp. S1-49-MNA-CIBAN-0167
ATTCATTTCAAATACCTGTTCAGCTATTTGAGTTTGCAACGACAACATTAACTCTTGTTTTACATTGGCAATCATTTCTTGACTAGCTTGGGTCATAGTCTGCTCAAGTGCAGCAACTGTATTAGCGGTTGACATTTCATCAGCCTGTGCCGAAACACTGGCGGTAACCAATAATGCTGCAGCAACTGATAACTGAACACTACGACGAATAACGTTAGTTGAAGTTAAAATAGACATAATGGAATCCTTTATTGTGCTGGTTGATGACAACTAAACACTCGTCTAGTTGATTATACAATAGGTATTACAAGCAGCGTGCCAACTTTAAAAAACAACAGTAACCTGCTAATTAATTGACTAAATTAATTAATTATCGTTAATATAAATGAACTAAAATATAGAACAAAAAACCAACAGGTAGTAAAAATCACCATCTAGTTAGTGAAAATGACCAGCGATTTTTATGCAGTATTATAGCAAGGCTAAAAAGTAGCAATAAATAGCGAAATATCACCGCCAACTGAGAGGCTGTAGCAGAGATTAGTGGTTAACTTGGTGACTGGGTTAGTGGTTGAAGTGTGAAAATGTCGGTGACTGTATTAGTGACTGTCTAGCTTATGGTATTAGACACTGTTGTTTAGCAGGCTTTATGGTTCCGCTAGCGATTCTAGCGAGAGACAAAACCAAAAAACGCCTAATAATAGGCGCTTTTTATATGCTAACAGCTGTTTTCAACATGTCTGTCTGGCCGTTTATTTCACGTCTTATTCACGACATAAGCTCGCGACATAATCTGGTGACATAACCTCTATATAACGAGAATTATATCAAAGTAGATTCGTCACTGGCGAGTGCTTTTGCATCGACAAATTCAGCGGCGTTAAGCACAACCCCAATATCAGCATTGGGCTTATGAGCATTCTCACTCAAATGCCGACGCCAGCCACGCGAACCTGGTAAGCCCTGAAATAAACCAATCATATGACGGGTAATATGATTTAAACGACCGCCTTGGGCTAAATGCGCTTCAATATAAGGTAACATTTGTTCTATCACTTGTTGGCGAGTAATCACCACTTTATCGATTGCGCACAACTGTTGATCTACTTGCGCCAACATATACGGGTTTTGATAAGCTTCACGCCCCACCATCACCCCGTCAAGCTGGGCTAAATGTAGCTTTGCTTCGTCTAACGTTTTAATGCCACCGTTAATGCTGATGTTCAACTGTGGATAATCGCGCTTTAATTGATACACCCGATCATAATCTAACGGCGGGATCTCACGATTCTCTTTCGGGCTTAAGCCTTGCAACCAGGCTTTACGCGCATGAATAGTAAAAGCACCACAACCTTTGGCACTGACGATATCAATAAAGTCGGTTAAAAATTGATAACTGTCTTGCTCATCAATCCCAATACGGGTTTTGACTGTAATCGGAATATCACTGACTTGTTTCATCGCATCAACGCATTGTGCAACTAACTCAGGCTCGGCCATTAAACACGCACCAAAGCGGCCATTTTGTACTCTATCAGACGGACAACCCACATTCAGGTTCACCTCATCATAACCACGCTCAGCAGCCAATTTGGCACACGCCGCTAAATCAACCGCGTTAGAGCCACCCAACTGTAACGCCAGTGGATGTTCTGCAGTGTTATAGGCCAAATAGTCGCCCTTACCTTGCAATATCGCACCCGTGGTGATCATCTCGGTATACAACAAGGCTTTGCTCGACATTAAACGAGCAAAGTAACGATAGTGGCGATCGGTCCAATCCAGCATCGGCGCAATGGAAAAGGTGCGATCGAGTGTATCCGTTGGTGTGGCTAGCTTAGGCGTTGTATTCACTGAATTAACTACTCTCATATTTTGAGTTACTGTTACACATTTTAAGATATTTTTAGTTGCACGGGGGAAACAATAGGGAACCATAATTAATTGGAAAAATGGAAATGGGGAACCCGAAATTATGGCTTCTTATAGCATTCAAAAACGTGACAAAGCTGATGGTAGAAGTAAGTACCGTTGCTTATTTCGCGTAAAGAAAAAAGGCAACATATCATACACGGAGCAAAGAACTTTTACCAAAAAGTTAACTGCTGATACTTGGGGAGAGTAAAGAGTTGCTGAAATAGAAAAAATGGATTTGGAGACCAAGGGTCTATAAGTCTCAGGCCTCACCAGATCAGGTTAATGATTTTATCTCTAAAACTCATGGTATATCCTTTAGACAGCACAAAGCTAAATGACCGAGATGTCTCGATGACTTAACTTGGATTAAATAATATGGATTTATATATTTTCGCAAAAAAAGACTACCGATTGGCTGCAGCGGTCATTGATTAGCGTGTTTGATTTACAGTTGTTTTAATTCAGACCTAAGCACTGATATTTGACGGTCAATTGATTCGACTTCTGTATTTCCCTGTTGCATTACAGCGGTCATTTCTTGCGCTAGACTTTGCTGCCAAGTTGCACCGGCTAAATTATTGTTAGCTCGCTTACCTGTTGTGCGCAGTTGCTCGATTTTGTCATCACGATCTTTGAACGCTTTTGTCCTTTCTTTTTCGAGGTTTCTAATTTCACGTTCAATTTTTTGTTTACGTAAGTATTGAGCGATTTCAGCTTTTTTATCACGCGCATTAACAAGACTATCCTGCTGCCTTGCATCTATTGTCTCGTTAGTTAGGTTTTCAGGGTAACCTCTTGATGGTGCAACCACGCTGCCTACATTACTTAAATCTAACGGTTCGCTTTGGTCGTCGCATGGGTCTGCTTGATACTTACCATCCGCACACTTGTATACTTCTGCAGAAGCAGATACAGATACAGATACAGACATCATTATTAAAATAACGATTAATGATTTTCCATCCATAGAACACCTCTTATTTAGTTATTTTTATTGTACAACAGCCAGTAATCGTGGATGGCCATGTTAAGAGCTGTTGTTAATTTTTGCTTAAACCGAAAAAAGTCGCCCAACCTTCCCCGCGGCACAAACTCTCCCGGTTGATATTAGTTGCATAAGGAAGTATTACGCATAGCAAAATCCATGTTTAACGTGAATGTTGACGATAAGCCAATCATCGATACCTATCCTGCTTTGCATGATCTTAAACTCATAGCTTGAAGTAACAAACGGGACAAAAGATTAATCGATAATGCATTAACACAACTCATAACCGCATTAAAAAAAATTCAACTCCAATGAGTTCGTGGACTGTCTAAATTCAATGTCACCGCTCAAATTTAAACTCTCAAGCTTGCTGTTAGTAGCTATCAGCATATGATAAATTTAAAAAAATTAATGCGTATTAAATATGAATGTTGAACGACTAGATTATCACTCTTTAATAGTTTTTGAATCAGTAAGTCGACACCTGAATGCAGGCTTAGTTGCTAACGAATTAGGCATGAGTATTTCATCGGTAAGTCGCCATCTCGGTATATTAAGGGACATATTCAAGGATGTACTGTTTGTTCGTCGGGCTCAGGGTTTTGTATTAACCGATAAAGCGATACAGGTTTTACCCTGCGTTAAGCATCTTTTACATGGTTATCAGGTTCTCAAGCACAACCACACTGAGTTCAATCCTCTAACTGCTAAGGGGCATTTTAAGATCTATGCCTTCAACGAATTTACCTACGTAATAAATAAAGTCATCAATGAATTCGTGTTACCACAAGCTCCAAATTTAACATTCGAGATAAGAACCTTATCCACCGACTGCAGCCGAGCCATCGAGCACGGTGAAATCGATTTTGCCGTGGTATACGAAAATTTTAAAGACCATAAAATCATCAGCGAAATGATCTCCCCCACTGAAGAGATGTTTTTAATCGCCAAGGCTGGTCATCCGGTTTTCGATAATGAACTGACTGTCGACAACCTATGTAAGTATGGTTATTTTGAGTTAGATAATTTTAATGACCTCTGCTCACCACTGCTAGAGCAGATAGCGAAACAACAGGGAAAGAGTCTTCGAATCACTGGTGCGACAGATAATATCGCCGCACTGAGTCGTCATATTATCGATACTAATTCAATTTCGATGAGCTGCAATGTCTTTACCCGCGAGTACTATAACTTAGTTTCGCCTATACAAACTTGTACCCTGCCCCATGAGCTTACCGAACAACTGCTTGGTATGATCAACGTAGGACGCAAAGTAGGAAATTATCTGATTTACTCCGAAATTAACCAGTCACCGACTCACCACTGGCTCAAGCAGCAATTGTTTAACACCATTAAATATGAATGGTATCTGGCGATGGAGTCTTAAACTGGCGAGTACGAGCTTCATAAAAAAGCCTCTATTTATCCTTTGATCAGATAAATAGAGGGCATAGAGTAAAAGGTGTTTTAGCGCCGACGGGATGGGGAGCAACGTCTCCGTCAGCTAAGCGCACAACGACCCACGCCTAAATGTAGAAAAAGATGAATATTCACTCATTATCCCGAGTTCAGGATAAATAAACACAATTCAGGCCCACCTCATTACCATTTTCAATAACGAGGGGACCCTATGGTTTAATCAATCACTTTTATACTTTCTTGAGCCCTACGGGAACACCGTGTCTTGCCGTTGAACCAAAGGTTCTGTCGCGGTAAAGGCTGGCACCTTTTCGGGTTGGGTCGACAACATTGAACGCATTAGGGCATATACCCGTTCCACGCTCTTTGATCCCCGGACGCACCATACCATCCACCTCAACAGCACTGGCACCGAATGCGGTATGGCCATAACCCATACCAATGACGATAGTGTTCCGAGCAACCGTCTTATCCGCCTGAACGATCCCTTCTAAATATTTGCCCTTAGGTGAAAGAACCTGAGCCTTATCGCCAGATTTAAGGTTATATTTAGCGGCATCATCCTGATGTAACTGAATATAGTTTGTTTCACCTAACGCTGTGATGCGCGGCAGGGCAACCGAATATGGACTTCTCATCTGCAGTTTAAAGGTGGAGAAGTTAAACGGATAGTCCTTTTCATTCCAGTGATCTCGAACCGCTGAACCATCCCAGAATCTATCAACATCATAAACAGGCTGACCATCATTGCACTCACCGGTATAGGAGTCCTTTACTCTGGCTAATGATTCGTTATAAATCTGAAACTGAGTATCCATGCGCATTGCCGCATTGAAAAACTCGCCTTCATAACGCTCATCGACACGCTCATAACGTCCACCACGGGTTAGCATGAACGCTGTTGGTCCAATCTCTTGCGGCTTCAGGCGCGCTTCGAACATAGGTAAAGCACGATCGACACTGGTGAACTTAATGTCCTCATCCGTCGGTGTAGGTAATACAGTGCCTGTATGAGCAATGTTTGCAAATAACGGTACATAGAAGTCAGCTGGTGTATTGAGCGGGTATGATTTACCTGCAACATCAGTAAATGCGTTATCGCCAAATCCCTTTAAGCCGATCGCTTTACTGACATCAATGATGAACTGCTCCATATTGACGTGCTCACCCTTGGCTGTTTTAGCGGTGCGCGCTTCGACAACAGGAACGCAAGCCACATCACCAATATATTCGCTGCCCCACATACGTGAACTTGCCCATGCCTCATATTGAAGCGTATCCGGGACAATATAATCGGCGAAAACATTGGTTTCGTTAATATAAGGGTCGAGCGCAATGATCAAGCCCAGTTGCTTCGGATCTTTAATCGAGTCTTCAACCTGATCCTGTAAGCCAGAGCATCCGTAAATCGGGTTAGTTGACCAGGTGATCCACGCCTTGAAGTTAAATGGGTTTTTATTAGCATGGGCCACCAGCAATTCGCCACTGTTATCTTGCACAAAGGTGTTGTTCCATGCCTCATTTGCTGGGTATGGATTAAGCCCTTGGGCTACTTTCTGCTGATACTCATGGCTTTGTTCATAATCACCAGAACGCTCGGCATTGAAACCGGTCACCTCTGTGTGTTCAAAATCCATTAAGTTATACAGTGGGCCGTCATAGATATCATACATGGTGGAATAACCTACTCCGCCCATATGCATCATGCCGCCCTTGGCATTGTGTGCGCCAACCATAGTCGCCAACATGATCATCGCAAAGGCAAACTGACCGCCATCGGTAGCGTTACAACCGGTATTGGTTTCCATAGAGACACTGCGACCATGGGAGGTAAACTCCTTGGCCAACTCTTCTATCTTCGCCACCGGTATTTCACAACGCTTTGACAGCGCTTGCATGGAATGGCTGTTGACGCGTTGCTTGAGTAGCGAAAACGCAGTTTCAACCTGTACTTGTGAACCATCGCCTAGGGTTACGATGTCATTATAGAATAATGTTGCCGCCAGTTCGCTGTCACCCGTGACCAGTTTACCGGTTTGCTTATCTATCACCATCTTCGTTTCCGCATCGCCTAACCCACAGGCCTGTGCAGTCAAAAACTGGTTATAAAGAGGGTGTTTTTTATCTTTTACCACTAGGTAAGTGGCGTTGGTGTAGTTCATCTCACCGACGGCATCAGCGCTTGCCTGACTAGGCGCCTCTAAATAGGGTGTACGGTACCGGTCATTATTAATGATGTACTGCAACATGGCGAACATTAATGCAGTATCACCACCTGATTTGATCGGTAGCCACTCACCATTTGTGGTGTCAGTTTCTGAAGTCAATGAGCGCAGAATAGGATCAATGACCACATACTTAAAGTCATCACGATCGGTACGCGCCTTGGCTAAACGACTAGAGCCTACATTCAAGCCATTACCACTGAGACCAGGGTTAGTGCCGATGAAAATAGCAAACTTTGACTCTTCATAATCGACTTGAGGCAGCGCCATCTCATCGACAGCGTCGAAACAACCTAAAGCACAACCTGCAACCTGCTGGTGCCCACAATAAGAGTCCTTAGTGCCAATATTGGGCGTTCCCCATGCTTCAGCGACAAAACGATGCATGAAATCGGCACGTGCACCTTGTTCAGATGACGTTGAAACCAGCAACTGGTTTTTTACCGGACCAAAATCAGGATAAGCCGGATTAGCTAATGCGGGATTAGCGTGAATCGCCTTCAAGCCCTCAACATGTCCCTCACCGAAGAGATCGCCACCATTAACGACCTCTTTTAGCATTTGTTCATATGAGATGCTTTGCCACTTGTTATCACCACGGTTACCTACTCGTTTCATACAAGCGGTAATGCGGTGTTTATCATCGAACGCATCGGGAACGGCGTTACCACGACCACAAAGGGTTGCCCGATTACTTTGGCTTAAACCACTGGCCGCAGATAGCTGGAACATGGCATCTTTGGGCGATGTTTCCATTGTCATTGGTTGACCAGCCTTATTGGTCAAGGTGTAGGGGTTACCCACAGCCCGTAAAACCTTGTCGGTCTTATTATCGATACTCAATCGCGCACCACAAACATTGAAACAACCGTAACACTTGGAAAACGCGAAACGCTGTTCCGGATTTGCGATCAATTTGTTGTCAGCATCGAAGCTATACTCAGGCGTTAATGAAGTGGGTGCATATTTATTAATATCTGCATCACTTGTTTTACTGCGAGCGGAACTCATAACGTTGGTACTTACTGTACCGGCTGTCATTACTGCGGCGACCGATCCCGCCTTTAAAAATTTTCTACGATCCATGGTGCTACCTCTGCCACAATTGAGGAGAATGTATACTAAACGCGGTGTTGCTCTCTTCTTGCGTCAAGCCAATATAAAAAACATTCGGTGAAGTCTGTTTGCTCGCCTGCAGCACCATAGGGTTACTCTGACTGAGCAGTTTGGATATTTCACTATTAACATCGTTAATATCCCCAAAAACACGTGCACCACCGGTACAAGTCTCTACGCAAGCCGGCAACAAGCCTCTAGAGGTACGTTGAATGCAGAAGTTACACTTATCGACGGTACCCGTTGTCGAATTAGTGAAACGAACCCCACTGTATGGGCACGCCTGGATGCAGTAGTTACACCCTATACAAAGCGTAGAATCCACGACGACTATGCCGTCTTCTTCACGCTTGAATGTCGCGCCCGTTGGACAAACAGACACGCATGAGGGATCCTCACAGTTGTTACACATGATTGGCAGATTAAATGCGTACTGTTTGTTACCAATTTCCGCACTGGTTTGGATCACCTGAGTGCGATGTTCATCGGGTTTGGTACCATTTTCTATGCCACATGAGACAACACAGGCTTTACAACCGTTGCATCGGCTAAGATCGATCGCCATGGCCAGACGCTTTTTACCTTGTTGACGAATCGCTGCAATCGCGTTGCCCGCAGGCATAAACATCACCCCAGTTGTCGCAATTGCACCGCCAGCCAATAGTTTGAGGGCTCTTCTTCTATCTAGCATCGTAGACTCCTAATAATACTGACCAGAGAGTAAAACCGAGTAGCGCAAGCAAAATGCGCCTATTAATATCAACACAGCTAACAGATACTCTTTGCTATGAGACGCCGCGGTCTTGCCAATGATTGACGTTACATTCAGCAATAATGGAATAATTAATCCGATTAAAACGGCACCTATCCACCAAATAGCACCGGCATCACTTGAAATCGACAACAGGTTGTCTATTCCATTGAATATACTGATGTTACGAATCGAGTAGGCGAACACACACACGGTAAGTAACTCCAGCGCCAACAGTGCAGCATCTGATTTAGCGAAGGAGTGGTTGATATCGGTTATCTTGAGACGAGTTTTGACCATCAGCACTACAGCAGCGCCACAAGAGAGGGCCGACAGTGAAAATATCACCACCAGAATACTGTTTGACCAAACCAAGTTATGGCTGATATCACCAATAAGTAATGCAGTATATGAAGCAACGCAGATAGCCAAGATCACATTAATCGTTGCCAATAATCGGCTATAGCTAGGCTGATTAGCGTTCGATCTAAATGAGAGGCAAAAGAGCGAGGCAAAGATAATCGCCAACGTCAGCAACCAAGTACCTATGCTCATCATGGAGCTTGGCTCGAAAGTCATAAATAGGCGATAGAAACGGAAGAATTTACTCATATCAGCATGAGCAATCCCGTATTGGAATGAGGTGAGATCGAATACGATCATTCCCGTACCAATAATTAATAACAGCGTACCCACAATGGCACTTATTTTTGCCGTATCTAAGTGATGCGGCACTTGAATTTTATTAGATAGCACGAGACAACCACTAATAAAAAGTGCTCCGGCTCCTGCTCCGGCTAAAAATAGATAGGCTGCGACTAACAACCCCCAATGAACTTCGTTCATAAATATCCCTTATTATAATATTTATACCTTTACTGACGATTATTTATTCACACAAAACCGACAACTAAAGGAAAGCATAATTAATCAAGGCCAGTTTAAAACTGTAAAATTAAAAACTAACCGTTGACAAAATAATACCTAATATTAATAAAAACGAAAATAGCACTAAGTCACACAAAGCCGTAAAATATAATTTCAATTTATTTTATTAGACTCTACCCATGTTTAATAAATTTCGAAAAAACCATTTCCCGAAAAACAATAAAACCACACTTAAGATTAAATTAAAAATAATCAATGACTTAAGATAAATAATAAAAAATCATCTTAAAACAAAAAATAACAACTTATATTTAAACCATATCCCACAAAACAAAAAAAGCATTTATTAAAAAGTTAAAATAAAAACCAAAATCACAAACGAATATAAAGTTGCAAGCATTTCGATATTTTTAAAAATCAATTTATTAAATTAAACTAAAAGCTTGTAAAGTGAATAGCGAAATAATTAAACATAATAAATATACTAACTAGCAAATAGAAAACTATTTAATATAAGGGTTAATAATGAAAAAATTAATACTGTCATCGTGCATTATGGCAATGGCTATAAGTGCCAGTCAGACGGTTGCTGCCGAAGAGAGCCAATTTACAACGTCAGGAGTGATGATGGGATTGAGCAATTACCTTTGGCGAGGACAAACCATTAGTGATGATAAGCCATCACTTCAAGCCGACCTTATGGTGGAACATGACAGCGGTTTTTATTTAGGCACCGCATTTGAAACCTATCGCTATGAAGACGCGGATGATGTCATTAAAGATTATGAAATCGACTACTATGCTGGTTATTATCAAATGGTCAATGACGACTTAGGTTTCGGTTTTAATGCCATGAAATACACTTACGCCGCAGGTGGCGATACCATCGAGTACGCATTGTCAGTAGATTACCAAGCAATGAATCTGGCGGTTAATTACGACCAAGATCTAGAAACTTGGTATACCGAAATAAATTACTCATTGTCGCTATTTAACGATAGCAGCCTAGTCGCACATGCAGGCCTCTTTACCGATGCCGAAGCTTATGAGTTTGATGACGATGGAGAAGTGGCTGATAGCGCTTATGATATTGCACTGCGTTATAACTATCCTTTACTGTCACAACTGGATCTGATGCTGGAAGTCAGCTATCACGAATTTAACAATGATCATTATATGATTGGTTTAGCCTACAGCTTTTAACCTTAGTTAGAATAGAACTGTGAAAGTAGGTTCAGAGTACTAAAAGTATTCTAGTGGGGTACACATAACATGTGCTCCACTATAATCCTAATACAAGAAAAAACGTAATAATATCAGCATTAAATTGGCTAAAATAAGGTTAGAAAGAGTAACGCAATAAAACCAATCAACGTCCCTCATTCACCCACGCACGGCAATTAAGTCTGCAATAACCAATTATCAGCATGAGCACTTGTGGGATTAAAATCTTCAATATACTCGTTTTCGGGAAAATATTTTACTTTACCATTAACGCCCCATTTTAATTTAGTCAATATTCGGTAAATTATAGCAAAAACAGACAGATACTCTTTCATCGTTTTAGTTGCCTAACTTACAATTGTGCTGATCCACCCATTTTTATGCGCTCAACATCAACAGCCTATCCATGATCCTGTACTACCCAGTATTAAATAATGTTATTAGTTAATACTGATAGTTAACGTTATTGACTGATACTTATCGTCTATGTTGTTAATTAATACTGATGGTTAATGCTGTTAGTTAATACCGACCGTTAATCTTGATCATTATGTTATCTACCCTAGCCTTTTGTTTAAATATTCAACACCACTTAAGCTTTACCAGGGCAATGGGTTTATGGTGCTAAATAGCTGATTAGATATACAAAAGTAATTTCTGCGGCACATGTCTCTTTCCATTTCATTTTTGTGTTTTAAGCTAGAAGCAGTATTCCACTTTACTGATATAGTCAGTATTTATCATCATCAGCACCTTTGGTGGTTTATGATGATTGGGCCGTGTACCGTGAGCCCTCTTTATTCCCTTAACTATTCCTTATCACCACTCTTTATATGTAGAAGGATCGCTTAGCCTATGAACGTTGAATTCATCAACCCATTTCTTGTGTCTTTAATCAATGTTATCTCTACCATGGCAACAATGGATTTAAAACCTGGTAAACCTCAATTAAAAAACCATGATATTGCTAAAGGTGATGTATCTGGCTTGATTGGTATGGTGGGCCCTAAAACTCGCGGTTCGCTTTCAATTACTTTCGAAAAAACATTAATCCTTGAAATTATGAATAAAATGTTAGCTGAAAATCCTGGGGTTATTAATGATGAAGTGACTGATTTAGTCGGTGAGCTCACTAACATGGTCACCGGTGGCGCTAAAAACTTACTCAGCGAAAAAGGCTATGAGTTTGATATGGCAACACCCGCCGTAGTCTCTGGTAAAAACCATACGATTTCCCACAAAGCACGTGGTAAAAAAATATTAATGCCGTTTACCCACGAATATGGCAGCGCCTTTATTGAAATTTGTTTTGAGGATGTGCAATCGGTGTAATCAATGTCGCAGATAGATTGAAATGACCCGGCCAGATTGCCGACTCTGATACCATCAAGAATACTCTCGAAAATACTCTCAATAATGCTGTCAAACAGCCATAAACTAACATGCCCAAGCCGCGACTGCGTATTGGGCATAACACCAGAGCATGGTATGACTAATCAAGCAGCTCAACCAAGACTCGTGGGGTTAATTTAGTGACCAACTCGTAAGCAATAGTGCCAATATATTCGGCAACCTCTTCTACCGCCAACGCCTTACCCCACAGTTGTACATTATCACCCACGTTATCTTGCGCATCAGCACCTAAATCAACGGTTAACATATCCATCGACACTCGGCCCACTATTGGCACTCGGCGTCCGTTAATCCATACTGGCGTGCCTTCTGGCGCATTGCGTGGATAACCATCACCATAACCTATTGCTACCACACCTAGACGGGTATCTTTTTTTGCTGTCCAAAATGCACCGTAACCGACACTGTCACCCGCTTTGTGCTCGCGCACGGCGATGAGATTAGACACCAGCTCCATGGCAGGCACAAGTTTATGGTTACTCCCTTTATCACCAGCCAGCGGAGATACACCATAAAGCGCAATACCGGGTCTTATCCAATCGGCTTGGCTCGACGGCCAAAACAAAGTACCGGCTGAGTTTGCTAAAGTGCAATCGCCTTCAAGCGACTTTATCTTGCGTTCAAAAGCATCTATTTGCAACTGGGTTAATTGATTATCAGGCTCATCAGCACAAGCAAAATGAGTCATAAAATGAATCGGTTTCGCCACTTGAGGGCACGCTTGTAAACGTTGATAAACATCATCAAACTGCGCCAAGCTAAAGCCAAGACGATGCATACCCGTATCGATTTTTATCCATACAGTAACAGGTTGCTCTAAACTGACAGTTTCCAGCATTTGCAATTGCGATTCATGGTGCACCACAGTGTCGATATTATGAGTCACCAATATTGGTAAGTCTGACTGACGAAAAAAACCTTCTAATAATAGAAGCTTACCTTTTACGCCGCCGTCTCTGAGCTGCAGCGCTTCTTCAAGCCTTGCTAAACCAAACCCATCTGCGCCGCCATTATACTTGCCGACACTTTCAGCCACATTTAATAAGCCATGACCATAGCCATTGGCTTTAACCACAGCCATCACTTTGCTATTTGGCGCAATAAGACGCAGTTGCGCTAGGTTACTTTGTAAAGCACAACGACTAATTTCTGCACGGGGAAAAGGTTTCAATAGATAGCCCTAATTAAACAATAAATAACACGCCACGTTTTACTGCCTGTTAGGTGATTTGATGCATCAAATGCAACCACACTAACAGCGATATGTTGCTATCATAAACAACAGAAAACTATAACTAAATATAACATAATCAATGATTAATCTTGGTCGAACTGTGGACCAGAATAATTATCAAAACGAGAAAAATGACCTTGGAATACTAGACGAATACGCCCAATGGGTCCGTTACGCTGTTTACCAATAATGATCTCAGCAGTGCCTTTATCTTCAGAGTTATCGTTATACACTTCGTCGCGATAAATGAACATAATCAAATCGGCATCCTGCTCAATCGCACCCGATTCACGCAAGTCAGAGTTAATTGGACGTTTGTCAGCACGCTGCTCTAGTGAGCGGTTGAGCTGCGACAACGCGATAACCGGAATTTCCAGTTCCTTAGCTAACGCTTTTAACGAGCGAGAAATTTCCGAAATTTCCAAAGTACGGTTATCTTTTAACGACGGTACCTGCATTAGTTGTAGGTAATCGATCATTATCATAGACAAACCACCATGCTCTCGAGCAATACGCCTGGCACGACTGCGAACATCTGTTGGGGTGAGTCCTGAGCCGTCATCGATAAACATTTTTCCTTGTTCAAGCATAATGCCCATGGTCGATGACACGCGCGCCCAATCTTCATCGTCTAGTTGGCCGGTACGAATTTTGGTTTGATCAACTCGGCCCAGCGACGCCAACATACGCATCATGATCTGCTCAGATGGCATCTCCAGACTGAAAATGAGCACCGGCTTATCTTCATTCATAGCCGCTTGTTCACACAAGTTCATCGCAAAGGTCGTTTTACCCATGGAAGGACGTGCGGCAACAATAATTAAATCGCCAGCCTGAAAACCTGCAGTCATTTTATCTAAATCATTAAAACCGCTTGAAACACCAGTAACACCATTATGAGGATTATTGTAAAGCTGCTCAATCCTGTCGACGGTTTTTTCAAGAATGCTTTTAATGTTTTCTGGGCCTTCATTGGCATTAGTACGCATTTCAGCAATTTTAAACACTTTGCTTTCAGCCAAATCTAATAATGCACTTGAATCACGGCCTTCTGGGTTATAACCCGCATCAGCAATTTCGTGAGCAACAGCGATCATGTCACGAACAACCGCACGTTCACGAACAATATCAGCGTAAGATAAAATGTTACCTGCACTGGGGGTGTTTTTAGCAATTTCACCAAGATAAGCAAAGCCGCCGGCATCGTCTAATTGGTCTTCAATTTCTAACTGCTCAGATACGGTAATCAAATCCAGAGGTTGGCTAGACTCCATTAAACGTTGCATAGCCATGAAAATCATTCGATGAGAACGAGAATAAAAATCTTCGGCCACAACCGCTTCAGAAACACGATCCCACGCTTCAGCGTCTAGCATCAATCCGCCTAAAACGGATTGTTCTGCTTCAATAGAGTGAGGAGGCAATTTTAATGCATTAACTTCTACATCTCTCTGCCTGTTTCTGGCTTTAAAAGCACCTTGCTGTGACATTAACACTCCCAATTTACAACGACTTTACAAAATATGGTATAACACCGTGATCAAGCTTAATTTGCCATCATTACGAATTAAAATAACGGCTCCGTCAAACGGAAATAAAATAATAATTTAAGGAAAATACATGCGTATCGCACTTGTTGCAGCACTTTTGCTGACATCTGGCTTTGCCTGTGCCGACGAAGGCCAATGGCAACCGTATCAAATGCCATCCATAGCCGACAAACTCCAACAACGCGGTATTGCTATTCCCGCATCACAACTGGCCGATTTGGGACAATACCCAATGAATGCTGTCGTCAGTCTGGGGTATTGTACCGCCAGTTTTGTATCCCCCCAAGGCCTAGTTGTCACAAACCATCATTGTGCTTATCGCGGCATACAATATAACAGTAAAAAAGAACATAATTACCTCGAAGATGGCTTTTTAGCAAACACTCAAGCAGAGGAACCTTCAGCAGGGCCAAACGAACGCTTATACATTACCGAGAAAGTCACCAACGTGACCAGCCAAGTGATGGCTAACTTAAGTACTGAACCTTTGGCACGCTTTAAAGGAATTCAAACCAACAGCAAAGCATTAATCAAAAGCTGCGAAGCAGATGACAACTATCGCTGTTCGGTTAACAGTTTTCACCATGGTTTAGAATATTATCTGACTAAACAGTTAATCATTCGTGATGTACGCTTAGTGTATGCCCCCCCTGAAAGTGTTGGCGGATTTGGTGGTGATATTGATAACTACGAATATCCCCGTCATTCAGGTGATTTTACATTTTTACGCGCTTATGTCGGTAAAAACGGTAAACCGGCCTCTTATTCAGAAGATAACATTCCTTATAGCCCTAAAAGCTACCTTAAAATTAATGCTGACGGTGTAAAAGCTGGCGACGGTATCTTTGTTGCCGGTTATCCAGGCGCGACCAGCCGGTACAACTTAACCAGCGAGCTGCAATTTGCCAGTGATTGGATATATCCAACGTATGCAAAACGCTACCAATTACAAATTGACACCATTACTTTAATGGGTGATATCGATAAAGATATTGCGCTTAAATATGCAGGCACTATGGCCTCAATGGCTAATCGAATGAAAAAACTTAATGGCTTGTTAGATGGCTTTAACGCTACCGATATTGTCGGCATTAAGCAGCAACGCGAGAATGACTTTTTAGCTTGGCTTAAAAAAGACCCTAATGCTAACCAAAATCTAATCAGCGATCTTGAAGCGCTACTTGCCGAAAAACATCAGCAAATGCAAACCAATTATTTCTTTAAAAATGCCCAATCAAGCGAAATGCTTCAGGTAGCGAGTAAACTTTACCGTTTGGCTAAAGAAAGAAAGAAACCCAATGACCAACGTGAATCTGGGTTTCAGCTTCGTGATATGAAAATGTTTAAAGCAGCACTCAAACGCATCGATAGCAGCTTTGACCCAGTGGTCGATAAAATTTTATGGCTACAAGACTTACAAGCTTATGTTCGCCAACCGTTAAAAAACCAAGTGTTTGATAATGCCTTAAGCATCTCAGACAGTTTTGAACAGCTAGAAACAAAAGTTGAAAGTTTATACGCACTAACTGAGCTAACTAATCAAACTAAACGCCTTGCATGGATGGCTAAAACGGCTGCAGATTTTGAAATTAGCGCAGACCCGTTTATTCGTTTAGCGGTCGCCATTCATGAAACCAACATGACATTAGAGATAAGTGAAAAGTTGCTTGAAGGTAAGCTGTCGTTCGTTCACCCTGAATATATGAAGGCGATTATTGACTATTACAAATCAAATAACTGGCCAGTATATCCCGATGCTAATCGCACCTTACGCATTACTTATGGCATGGTTGATGGTTACCAATCCAAAGACGCGTTATACAAGCAACCATTTACTCGCTTAGCCGGCATCCTTGCTAAAAACACCGGAGAAGAACCTTACTATGTCCCGGCCAAGCTATTAGCAGCCATTAAAGCTGATGACTTGGGCAAGCATCGCGTCACATCGGTATATCAACAGCAAAGTAGTTGTCAGTTTATGTCTTGTTTAGACAAGCCCGCTGATTTTAACTCAGTACCAGTTAACTTTTTATCAAGCGCTGACACTACAGGCGGTAATTCCGGATCACCGGTATTTAATGGTAAAGGCGAATTAGTCGGTCTCAACTTTGACTCAACTTATGAAGCCATTACTAAAGATTGGTTCTTTAACCCAACGATTACCCGTGCAGTGCATGTCGATATTCGCTACATTTTGTGGATGATGGATAAGGTCGATCACGCTGACAATTTGATAAAAGAGTTAACATTAGTGACCAAGGCTGAAGGAGAAGCAAAGGTAGCAACTGCCATAGCGACAACTGAAATATTGCCAGAAATCACATCTGAAACGCCTACTAAAGCGACGACAGAAACAACAACGGTACTAGCACCCAAAGTGGCAACTGAGGCACAAGCAGATACGGTAATTGAAGTAGCGCCCGATGTTGCAATTGAAGTAGCGACTGAAGTTCCTACCAAAGCGACGGCTGAAGCAGTAACGGTACTAGCACCCAAAGTGGCAACTGAGGCACAAGCAGATACGGTAATTGAAGTAGCGCCTGAAGCCGTACCCGAAGTTACAACGACAGCACCTACCAAAGCAGTGGTTTTAGTAGCGCCTGAAGCAGCGCCCGAAGTTGTAACTAAAGCTGTAACTAAAACACCTGCCAAAGCAGCGGTTGTAGTCGCACCTGAAGCTGTGCCCGAAGTTGTAGCTGAAACACTTGCCAAAGCCGTGATTGAAGCAGCGCCCGAAGTTGTAACTAAAGCTGTAACTAAAACACTTGCCAAAGCAGCGGTTGTAGTCGCACCTGAAGCTGTGCCCGAAATTGTAACTAAAACACCTGCCAAAGCAGCGGTTGTAGTCGCACCTGAAGCTGTGCCCGAAGTTGCAACGAAAGCACCTGCCAAGGTACTGCTGTAGTAGCCCCTGAAGCAACAGCTGGAAAAGAACCAAACTAACCCTAGTAAACAATATACCAGTGACCATCAAATAGATGTTCACTGGTATATTATCTGACATTGAACGATCCCAAACAGCTGGCCGTGCGGCCTAAACAGTTATGGTTAGCAAGGCGAGGGATTAAATCGCAGACATAAAAAAACACCGCCCTAGGGCGGTGTTTTTTATGGAGCTAAAGGTAATTAAGCTTCTGCAACTACAGAAATTTTAACTACGGCTTTAACTTCAGCGTGTACTTGAACTTCAATTTCGAAGAAACCAGTAGTGCGTAAAGCACCTAAAGGTAAACGAACTTCAGATTTAGCAAGAATTACGCCAGCTGCAGTAACTGCATCAGCGATATCACGGTTGCCAATTGAGCCGAACAATTTACCTTCATCACCCGCTTTAGAAGTAATAACTACACCTTCTAAAACAGTTAATTTATCAGCACGAGCTGTCGCTGTTGCTAATTCAGTAGCTAATTTAGCTTCTAATTCAGCACGACGAGCTTCAAATACTTCAATGTTTGCTGCATTTGCTACAACTGCTTTACCGTAAGGTAAAAGGTAGTTACGAGCATAACCAGCTTTAACAGAAACTTGGTTGCCTAAGCTACCTAAGTTTGCAACTTTATCTAGCAGAATAACGTTCATTATCAAGTCCTCTATATTCGATTAGGAATTAATACTGCAATATTACTGATGTAAATCAGTATATGGCAGTAGAGAAAGATAACGAGCACGCTTGATAGCGCGAGCTAGTTGACGTTGATATCTAGCACTAGTACCAGTGATACGGCTAGGAACAATCTTACCGCTTTCAGTGATATAGTTCTTTAAAGTAACGATATCTTTGTAATCAATCTGTACAACACCTTCAGCGGTGAAGCGGCAGAACTTGCGACGACGGAAATAACGTGCCATTTTGACAGTCTCCTAAGTTTTCAATTCGACATTTTCAGCATGCAAGACTAAACGGTTTTGGCCATTTCGCCCTTGTTGTAGTGAAAGAAACCCTTCAACATCAACTTGCACACCTGCTTGTAATTTATTTGCAACGCTATTAAAGCGCGGGCCACTTAATACCACTTGGATCAAACAGTAGACGTTTCTCAACATTTCTACTTCTTGTCGCTGTGATTTATGCTCTACCGTTATGACCACATGGGCAATACCGCTAGGGCTATCAAATCGCCTTGAACGAGTTATCGTTCCTGACAACGTTAAGTGGTTATTCACAAAAAATTATTCAGCCTTTTCTTCAGCGCTTTCTTCTACCTTACGGTCATCAGCAGGTGAACGACGTGTTTCACGTTCGTCTTTTGCTTTTGCCATAGGAGAATCTTCAGTAACGGCAACTTTAGTGCGCATTACCATGTTACGCAGAACAGCGTCGTTGAAACGGAAAGCTGTTTCTAGTGCTTCAATAGACTCTGCAGATGCTTCTACGTTCATAAGAACATAGTGAGCTTTATGTAGGTCTTGAATTGGGTAAGCCAATTGACGGCGACCCCAATCTTCTAAACGGTGGACTGTACCATTAGCAGCGGTGATAATACCGGTGCAACGCTCAATCATACCTGGGACTTGTTCACTTTGATCTGGGTGAACCATAAATACGATTTCATAATGACGCATCTATTGCTCCTTACGGTTAGGTAGCCTCGTTTTGGCTCAGTCAGACCAAGTTAGAGGCAAGGAACGAATTAAAGTGACTGATTTGAGCGCGCGATGATACATAAAGTGCGCCGTAAACTCAAGCACTAACTCACTCTTTTCAGCAATCTTGATTACAGGTATGATGTCGACAGTCGAAAATATCGCGTTTACGCCGTTAAGAATAAAACACTCTAATGATGTCTATAAAAAAAATAGTAACCACATGCTGCTTCTTTCTATTGTCTGCACCAGCATGGGCATTGGTTCCACCAGATTACCAAGAGCCACCCAGTAATTTTAATGCTGAGATTGAAGCAGGACTTCAGTTAAATAGTGGCAATAATGAAACTAAAAACTTCAACGGCCGCACTTATTTAACTTATGACTCGCCGAGTACCAAACAGGAAGCGACGATAAAAGCATATTATGCTGCTGATGGAACCGAGTCGACCGCAGAGCGATATCAGCTGTTTTTACAGTCAAACTATAAGTTGGAACGAGGTTATGTGTTTGGTCGTGGTGAATTTACCTGGGACCAATTTGGCTCATACACACAAATTTCAACTATTTCAGCAGGTTATGGCTTTGACTTGATTAAAAACTATAAAACCAAATTAAGCCTTGAAGTCGGTCCGGGTTATCGTTATGACTTAGCCAAAGAAAGTACCTTAGTGCCTGACCCAGAAGCAAACCGCGATATTATTCTGCGTTCTGCGGCTAAGTACACGGTTAAATTACAAGAGTACACAAGCTTTAATGCCGATGTGACCGCTGAAACAGGTCAAGACAACAATACATTAACTCTTGATATGAGTTATAAAAATACTTTTATTCAGGATTGGGCATTTAAAATAGGCATGAACATCAAGTACACCGAGGTGGTTCCTGATGAAAGTAGAAATACCGATACCATTACCACATTCAACTTGTTGTACACGTTTCAATAGTTATTGATCTTCATTGAAGCGAAGCAATACACTCAATAAATAAGGCCTCATGGCCTTTTTGAACCACTAAATAAGGCCATGAAGCCTTTTTGAACCAATAAAGGCCCAGTTATGGACAGCCCGCTTCGCAGTTTTGCATCATTATATAGCACCACCTTTTTAATGGTGCTGGCGGCAGGTTTACTAACCACTTACTTAGGCTTAAGCCTGACTAACATGCAAGTTCCACAGATATGGATTGGTGGCATGATGTCAGCCTACTATATTGGGCTTGTCTGCGGCTCTAAAGTAGGTCATAAACTTATTGCTCAAGTTGGCCATATTCGTGCTTTTGTTGCTTGTGCGGGGATCGTTACCGCCTCTGCACTGGGTCATGCCTTAATAGACAACTTAACTGTCTGGTTAGTGCTACGTTTTGCTGTCGGTATGGGAATGATGTGCCAATACATGGTGTTAGAAAGCTGGTTGAATGAACAAGCTGAAACCAATCAACGCGGCACTGTTTTTGCGAGTTACATGATTGTATCTTACTTAGCATTAATGGCTGGCCAGGGAGCCATTAGCTTATATCCTGATCTAGGGTTAGAACCGCTACTATTAATAGCCATATGCTTCGCATTATGTATTGTGCCAATTTCAATCACCCGCAGAATTCATCCTGAACCGTTAACGCCGGCACCATTACAAATGGGTCGTTATTGGAAACTCGCTCCTCAAGCCCTAACAACGATAGCATTAGGTAGCATGATAGTGGGGTGTTTTTATGGTTTGGCTCCATCTTACGCCACTGCCAAAGGCATTGATCCTGAACACGTTGCGATCTACATGTCTTGTACCATTTTTGCAGGATTGTTAGCTCAATGGCCCATGGGTAAATTATCCGACAAGATCTCTCGTAGCTTATTAATTCGAATTAACTGCACTTTATTGGGTGTTATCGTATTAATTATTACTGTCGTCCCATTCCACTCAGTATATTCATTAATATTAACCAGCCTATTTGGTATTTTAGCTTTTACCTTGTATCCATTAGCAACCGCATTAGCTAACTCGCGCGTAGAGCAACACGAGCGAGTAGGACTGTCAGCCACAATATTAGTCACGTTCGGTATAGGAGCAAGTATTGGCCCCTTAGTTGCTTCTGGCTTAATGCAAGCGTTAGGCGACCAAATGCTCTATGGATTTATGGCCATCTGTTCGTTTACTTTACTCGTAAGACTACTATGGATTAATGTCCGTCAAAAAGCTGAGCACACGACTACCGAAGATTATATAATGGCAGCGGGTGACATGGTAGGCTCGCCGCTAGCAGCCTCGTTAGATCCACGCGTGGATATTGAAATGGTTAACGAGCAAATGATCAATCCTGCTGAGGGTGCATTTGATATCATGCCAGAATCAACCGATGATGAGTTTGATGATACCGATGAGCCAGCAGAATATAATACCGCTTATGCTAGCATTGTGAGCGCTGATAATTTGATCGCGGAAGAATTGGATGACGAGGATGTCGACAACGAAATCGGTAGACGCTAATTTTCTTTACTTTGATATGTGATAAATAATGTATTGAACAATAAAAAAACGGCGATAAATATCGCCGTTTTTTTATCGCGCTTTATAGCAAACAAGCTAATGGTTGGTCATTAACCTAAACGCTGCCTGACCGCTTCAAATAAACAAACCCCTGAAGCAACAGACACGTTGAGACTCGACACGCTTCCAGCCATCGGAATTGAAACCAATGAATCACAGCCTTCGCGAGATAACCGGCGCAAACCTTTATCTTCAGCACCCATAGCAACCGCTAGCGGCCCTTTAAGGTCAGCTTGGTATACATTACTCTCAGCTTCACCTGCCGCGCCGACTATCCAAACACCTTTATCTTGCAAGTGACGCATGGTACGAGCAAGGTTAGTCACTTGAAATAACGGTATGATTTCGGCTGCGCCACAAGCGACTTTGCTTACTGTTGAGGTTAATCCGACTGAATTATCTTTCGGCA
The DNA here is from genome assembly GCF_040310145.1 of Shewanella sp. S1-49-MNA-CIBAN-0167. Taxonomy (NCBI): domain Bacteria; kingdom Pseudomonadati; phylum Pseudomonadota; class Gammaproteobacteria; order Alteromonadales; family Shewanellaceae; genus Shewanella; species Shewanella sp. S1-49-MNA-CIBAN-0167. The sequence continues at coordinate 22,262 of NZ_JBEOPO010000007.1, forward strand.
CGATAACCCCATGCACACCCGCAGCATCTGCATTACGTAGACACGCACCAAGGTTATGCGGATCAGTAACTCCGTCTAAAATTAATAAAAAAGGCACTTCTGTTTTATCAAGCAATGCATCTAAATCACTTTCAGTTAGAGGCTTAAGCGCTTTTACTCGCGCAACAATACCTTGGTGATGTGAACTACCGGCTTTGTCATCTAATACTTTACGTGCAGCACGCTGAAGTGTGGTACCAAACGTGGACGCTATATTAATCAACGGTGTTAAGCGTTCGTCATCACGGCCTTGTAATAGCCAAAGCTCAATGACGCGTTCAGGGCTATTATTTAACAATGCTTCAACGGCATGAATGCCAAAAATGGTATCTTGTTTTTTCATTTAATTACTATCTCTTGCTGCGCTTGGCAGGGGTTTTCTTAACACTAGAATTGGGTTTTGTGGCATCAGCTTTTTGTTCCACAGCGGAAGAGTTGTTAGCAACCGCAGGTTTGGCTGCTGGCGATGAAGCTTTTCCACTTGAACGACGCTTGCTGGGCTTAGGCTTATCAGATTTAGGTTTATCTGACTTAGGCTTATCCGATTTAGGTTTGTCCGACTTAGGTTTATCCGACTTAGGTTTATCGGATTTAGGCTTATCCGATTTAGGCTTATCCGATTTAGGTTTATCCGATTTAGGTTTATCAGATTTACCTGTCGATTTACCCCGTGCCGATTTAGCCCCTTCTGCATTCACTCGTTCACGAGCGGTTGAAGGTTTGCTGCCTTTGCGTGCAGGTTTACCCGCGCCTTTAGTGTTGTCACCCACCATCAACAAGTCAATTTGACGATCATCAAGGTTTACCGCAGCGACGGTGACCGTCACTTCATCACCCAATTGGTATACTTGGCGGGTATTTTCACCAACTAATCGTTGGCGCATAGGATCAAATTGATAGTAATCACTGCCAAGACTGGAAATATGCACCAGCCCATCAATAAACAAGGTGTTAAGTCTAACAAACAAACCAAAGCTAGTGACTGAGGCAATAACCGCGTCGAAGGTATCACCGACATGATCTTGCATATATTCACATTTAAGCCAATCACTGACATCGCGAGTGGCTTCATCAGCTCGACGCTCAGTGGTAGAGCATTCTACACCTAATAAATCTAACTCTTCGAGTTGATAGAAATAGCCACCATCTTGGGTCCACTTATCGTTTACCTCGCCCTGCTCTTTTGCGAGCAAATATTTGATCACTCGATGTAAAATCAAGTCAGGATAACGGCGGATCGGTGAGGTAAAATGCGAATAAGCCTCTAATGCCAATCCGAAGTGACCGTTATTATCAGGGCTATAGATTGCTTGACGCATTGAACGTAATAACATCACCTGAATAAGCTCAAAGTCAGGGCGATCGGCTATTTTCAACATCAGATTTTGATAGTCATTGGTTGTCGGTTCCAGCCCGCCATCCATGCTTAAGCCGCGTTCAGCAAGAAACTCTTTGAAATTGGCGAGCTTTTGCTCTGATGGGGCTTCATGAACACGGTATAACACTTCACCTTTGTGTTTTTTGACAAACTTAGCCGAGGCCACGTTGGCTAAAATCATACATTCTTCAATGATCTTATGTGCTTGGTTACGAACGCTGGGAACTATTTTTTCAATTTTACGTTGTTCATTGAAAATAAACTGTGTTTCTAGGGTTTCAAATGCAATGGCCCCACGCTCCGCACGGCGTTTATCTAAGGTGAGATATAACGTCTGTAAACACAATAAATGTGGGAATAACGCTTGGTGCTCAGAGGCGATTGGCCCACCTTCAAGCATCGCGGCAACTTGGGTGTAAGTAAAACGAGCATGAGAGTGCATTACCGCAGGGAAAAACTTGGTTCCCGATAAATTACCGGCAGCAGAAATGGTCATCTCGGCCACCATGCACAAACGATCGACTTTTGGCATTAATGAACATAAGCCATTTGATATTTTCTCAGGCAACATTGGGATAACTTGCGACGGAAAATATACTGAGTTACCTCGTCCACGAGCCTCTGTATCTAATGCTGAATCAGTACGTACATAGTGACTCACATCAGCAATCGCGACCCATAAACGCCAGCCGCCACTTGGTTTAGCTTCAGCATAAACCGCATCGTCAAAATCACGGGCATCTTCGCCATCAATGGTGACTAGGGGTAAATGACGTAAGTCGACACGGCCTAATTTATCTTCTTCGGTGACTTCGTCGGGAATACGTTTGAGTTTTTTCTCAATAACATCTGACCAAGTATTCGGTAAATCATAATTACGTAACGCAATTTCGATTTCCATACCCGGTGCCATTGTCTTACCCAAGACTTCAGTCACTTTTGCTGCAGCTTTAACAAAACGACCTGGACGACGAGTTAATTCAACAACAACCACATCACCGGCGCGAGCACCAAACGTATCTTCGCTGGCGATTAATATTTCTTGGGTAATACGTCGGTCATCTGCAATCACAAAGCCCATACCGCTGTCGACATGATAACGTCCAACTAACGCTGCGGTTCGCTCATGTACTAGTCGGACAATACGTGCTTCACGGCGACCACGACGATCGGTACCCGCTTTTTGAGCGAGCACTTTATCACCATGGAAATACATCAGCATATCGCGATTATTAATAAATAAGTCATCACCGCCTTCATCTGGCTTAAAAAAGCCAAATCCATCGCGATGGCCTAAAACCGTACCAGACAATAAATCCATCCGTTCAGGTAAGCCATAGCTTTGCCCGCGGGTAAAGACTAATTGCCCATCACGTTCCATTGCGCGTAAACGGCGACGAAGCGCTTCTAATGGCACTTCTTCAGTAATGGTTAATGCTTCGGCAATTTTATCGCGGGTAACAGGAGACTTTTGTGCACGCAAGTATTCTAAAATATACTCACGGCTAGGAATAGGATTGTCGTACTTGTCTTGTTCTCTCTCAAAATGAGGATCGTTGATCATTCAATTTCCAAATAATTCGCTCCATATCGTGGAGCCTTTAACGTGTGTACAGCTGTGGCTGCTGTGCTCTGGCCACAATACTGGCAGGCATTTTTGCAGCTAGCATCTGCAATAAGGACGAGGCCTTTTTCTGTTGGGCGTCGTCGTCAAATATACTGTTATATAACCAATGATAGCCTAGTTCATAATCGGCAGGACTTCCGTAGCCTTGTCCAAATAAACGAACCAATATCATTTTTGCGGTTAAATCCCCATTCGCTGCGGCAGGCAACACATATTGCACGGCACGATTAGGATCTTTAACCACTAGTTTACCGCGATAATAATAATCTGCCAATTTTACCATCGCTTCGGGGCTACCTTGCTCTGCAGCGGTTTGCAGTAGTGCCATACCGCGAGAGGGATGTGCCTTTACGCACACACCGTTATTGAGCATTTCACCCCATAAAAACTGGTACATGGGTTGCTGCAACACTTCTGCACGGGCTTCAATGTCTTGCACTAACTGACAGTCGTCAGCTTTTACGCGTTGCAAATATTGATTTGAACGAATGAGCGAAATCAATTGTTGATCGCTATAGATATCGACGGCTTCGGTGACCGCAAACACATTGATGGACACAACACTCAACAACAATAAAGAGATACGCAACATAAGGATTCTCGATGACACTATCATGACTAACCCATCGGCAGTATAGCGTATTTCTTGAGTAGAAACTGCTACGACAGTTAATCGCACTCATTAAAAAGGCCGCTTATCGCGGCCTTTTCAGTTTACTTGAACGGACTCACCAAAATCATGGTTTCATTTCTATCCGGACCGGTAGAGATAATATCAATGGGCGTTTCTAATAACACTTCGAGACGCTTGATATAATTAATTGCCGCGGCAGGTAATTGCTCGATGGTTGTGGCACCGAAAGTGTTTTCACTCCAACCAGGCATAGTTTCATAAATTGGGGTAACTAGATCATAACCTTCAGCAGCTAAAGGGGTCACCTTTGAAACTGTTCCATCAGCATATTGATAGCCAACACAAATCTTAACTTCTTTTAGACCGTCTAAAACGTCTAATTTAGTTAAGCAAAAACCGCTAAGACTGTTGATTTGAACGGCACGGCGCATGGCCACAGCATCTAACCAACCAGGGCGACGTTTGCGACCCGTTGTAGCACCAAACTCTTGGCCTTTCTCACCAATATAATCACCAATTTCATTGGTTAATTCCGTTGGGAATGGACCCGCACCGACACGCGTCGTGTACGCTTTCATGATGCCTAACACATAGTCTAGATGACGAGGACCAAAACCTGAACCCGTCGCAACACCACCCGCAGTTGTGTTTGATGAGGTCACAAATGGATAAGTACCGTGGTCAATATCCAATAATGTTCCTTGAGCGCCTTCAAATAGAATTGGCTCACCCGCTTTACGGGCAACATCTAACATTTCACTGACATCAGTACACATGCTTTTGAGATAATCAGCAATTGCCAATGCATCATCTAGTGTTTGCTGATAATCAACGGCTTCAACATGGTAGTACTCAGTTAGCATAAAGTTATGGTATTTCATAACTTCTTGTAACTTAGTCGCAAATAGTTCTGCATTAAACAAATCACCAATGCGCAAACCGCGACGAGAGACTTTGTCTTCATATGCAGGACCAATACCCCGCCCAGTGGTGCCAATGGCTTTATTACCGCGAGCTTTCTCACGGGCAACATCTAATGCACAATGGAATGGAAGGATAAGCGGACATGCTTCAGAAATTAATAAACGTTCTTCTACAGGGACACCACGTTTTTTTAACATGTTGATTTCTGTCATCAACGCATCAGGAGAAACGACCACACCATTACCGATAATACATTTTACGTTATCACGTAAAATACCTGACGGAATAAGATGAAGAACGGTTTTTTCACCATCAATTACCAAAGTATGACCGGCATTATGGCCGCCTTGGTAACGAACTACATATTTTGCCTGTTCTGTTAAAAGGTCGACAATCTTACCTTTACCTTCGTCACCCCATTGAGTGCCGAGCACGACTACATTCTTACCCATGATTAGCTGCAACGTCTTGTGGTATAAAATAGAATTTTAACAGATTTTAGGGGGTTATAGGCAAGTATTTTATTGCGCAATGATCAATAAAACGACACCTATAGTCACTAAACAGCCACCTAAGCGTCTGAGAACATTTTGCTTTTGTGTTGAAAGCTCTAATAAATATTTTTGCCACTTGTTAGGAAAAAGTAACGGACCAAGCCCTTCAAGAATTAAAACTAAGCCAAATGCGGTTATTAACAGCTGTATATTCATGTTGTAGTCTCTCTTTAACTGACACCAATCGTGTTCAATATTGGGTCATGCAGCGGGAATTTAAGTTGTTTTAATCAAGACCAAGACTTAAAGGCATAGTGTTGTTCGGCAACTGCTCTGCATTGATCTACCTTTTGTATCTGACCGCCATGGACAATGGAGGAAATGTCTTATCTTGTATGGAACAAAATAGATCATGCCGTCGTACGTAAAAATGCGTCAACACAGAGTAAAGTAATTTGATTGGCATGACATCTTCGGCCGATGTTTTCGAGCTTATCTGCAGCGATTTTATAGAACATCATTAATATGCACACAAAACACATCTTGCGCGCTAAATTTTAGGCAATAAAAAACCCAGCGTAAGCTGGGTTTTTTGAATCCAAAAAACGAATTAACGCTTAGAGAACTGTGGCTTACGACGTGCTTTACGTAGACCAACTTTCTTACGCTCAACTTTACGTGCATCACGGGTAACAAAACCAGCGGTACGTAGAGAAGGACGTAATGTTTCATCTAGTTGCAATAGTGCACGGGTAATACCGTGACGAATTGCACCAGCTTGGCCAGTAGTACCACCGCCCTTAACAGTTACATAGATGTCTAATTTATCAGTCATTTCAACTAACTCTAATGGTTGACGAACAACCATACGAGCCGTTTCACGACCAAAATACACATCCAGTGGAAGTTGGTTAACAACGATATTGCCACTACCTGCTTTAGCGAAAACGCGAGCTGTAGATGTTTTGCGACGGCCAGTGCCGTAGTACTGAGTTGCAGCCATTTTATTACTCCTCCCGTTTAGATATCAAGAAATTGTGGTTGTTGTGCAGCATGGTTATGTTCTGTGCCTGCGTAAACTTTAAGCTTACGGAACATAGCACGGCCCAAAGGACCTTTTGGTAACATACCCTTAACTGCTTTCTCGATGATCATTTCAGGCTTATGAGCTTGAAGCTTCTCAAAGCTGATCTGCTTAATGCCACCAATGAAGCCTGAATGAGAGTAGTAAATCTTACCAGCAGCTTTATTACCAGTTACAGTTACCTTTTCAGCATTGATAACGATGATATAATCACCAGTGTCAACGTGCGGTGTGTATTCTGGCTTATGCTTGCCACGTAAGCGAGTTGCGATTTCAGTTGCGATACGACCTAAAGTTTTGCCTTCAGCGTCAACAACAAACCAGTCACGAGTTACAGTTTCTGGTGTAGCAGTAAAAGTCTTCATTATTACAAAAACCCAAAGTTAATTTTCTGTCTTACATGCTGAATGCGGATTGCAATCAACACAAAATTACCGATTCTTGCCCCTTCGAACATGAATATTGGCTTATAACTTCCGCCCAATTGGCGGATTAACGCGGGCAGGTCGCAGATTATACGCAAAGCCACAGCAAAGATCACCTGCTTTTTGATAATATTTTAAATTAACTGCTCTATACACGTTGAACAAAAAGCGTTCGGCTTTTTTTAAAAAAATAGCGCTGGTAAACTAAGGCAAATGTTCCAACGCGAGATACTCTCTCGATTGCATTTCAATCAACCTTGAACGGCAACGCCTGAATTGAAAACTTAACAGGCCATCAGTATAAATGTGCTCCAATTCCACTTGCGCTGAAATAATCAATTTCACATTTCGCTCATAAAATTCATCGACCATAGCTAAGAAACGCCGGGCGATATCATCACCCGTTTGCTGCGCCCCCATTTGCTCAAGCCCACTCAACAGCACAGTATGATAAAAGCAAGCCATTTCCATGTAGTCACGTTGCGAACGAGGCCCATCACACAAATCACGGAAGTCGATTAACAGTACACCTTGCGACTGTTGACGAATACGAATGGCGCGTCCATCGATTTCTATCGGTGTGGTAAATCTATCTGATTCCGGCGCGAGTTGATCAAAATAATGTAATAGATTGATATCAGCTTGTTCATCGAGTGGATAATGATAAATCTCTGCTTGCTCTAAGGTCCGTAGACGGTAATCAATCCCTGAATCAACATTTAAGACTTCACAATGCTGGTTAATCAATGCAATCGCAGGTAAAAAACGCACCCGCTGTAAGCCATTTTTGTATAATTCATCAGGAATGATGTTCGAGGTAGCGACAAGTGCGACCCCTTCTTTAAACAATGCTTGAAATAAGGTGCCCAACAACATGGCATCAGTGATATCAGACACAAAAAACTCATCGAAGCAGATAATTTGATATTGTGACGCCATCTTTTTAGCAATCGTCAGAAGAGGATCTTGTACCCCTTTAAGTTCGCCTAAGTCATGATGAATTTGATGCATAAAACGATGGAAATGAGCACGTAATTTTCTCTCCGTGGGCAAGGCATCAAAAAAGGTATCCATCAGATAGGTTTTACCCCGGCCAACCCCACCCCATAAATACAAGCCTTTTACTGGGGCAGATGTCGATTTTATCCCCACCGCAGCAAACAACTGATTCAAGCCCGAAACGGGTTTAGCGGCGACAATCAACTCGTCATAAACGCGTTGCAATGACTTAACCGCTTGTTCTTGAGCGATATCATGTGAAAAGTCGTCTCGGGTAAGGTCTTGCTGATAATGTTGCCAAGGGGTTAACTGCGACACGATTACGACTCTCTTACATCAAATAATTGCTGCGGATAATAACATTAAACAATAAGTACGAGTAATGGCTTCAAAGGATCAAATTAACCTTTGTTAATAAAAAAGGAACTAACATAATAACAGCCACTCTGATTGATTAACGTAAATTTGCTTATTCTTTACCTATAATTGTACTGACTTGCTCGCCATTGTAGAACATCATAAAACGAGCTTTAGGCAACACATCAGCAAAATGATTAACGATATTTAACTTTAACATCATGTCATCAAGCCAGATATTTTTCTCATCAAGCTTGAATGTATACAGGAGCTGTCCCTAGATGAAAACCAAATTAAGCTTACTCTCTGCTGCGTTATTAACGGCATCGTTAGTCATGACACCAACGCTGTCGCTAGCGGCCATTCCACAAGCCGTTGACGGTCAAACCCTGCCTAGCTTAGCGCCAATGTTAGAACGCACAACGCCAGCAGTTGTGTCGGTAGCAGTAACGGGCACCCAAGTGTCAAAGCAACGTGTACCGGATGTGTTTCGCTATTTCTTTGGCCCCAACGCACCACAAGAACAAGTTCAAGAGCGCCCTTTTAGAGGCTTAGGCTCTGGCGTTATTATCGATGCTGATAAAGGCTACATTATTACCAACAATCACGTCATTAACGGTGCAGACGACATTCAAATTGGTTTACATGATGGTCGCGAAGTAACGGCTAAGCTCATTGGTGCAGATAAAGAGTCCGATATTGCTTTACTGCAAATTGAAGCCCAAAACTTAACCGCTATTAAGCAAACTGATTCTGACGAAATCCGCGTTGGTGATTTTGCTGTTGCCATTGGTAACCCATTTGGTCTTGGGCAAACCGTTACATCAGGGATTGTCAGCGCGCTAGGTCGCAGTGGTTTAGGCATAGAAATGCTCGAAAACTTTATCCAAACAGATGCCGCTATAAATAGTGGTAACTCTGGCGGCGCATTGGTTAACTTAAAAGGCGAACTCATCGGGATAAATACCGCAATTGTCGCCCCTAATGGCGGTAATGTCGGTATTGGTTTCGCTATCCCTGCCAATATGGTGAATAACCTTGTTGATCAAATTATTGAACATGGTGAAGTCAGACGTGGGGTATTAGGTGTATCAGGACGCGATCTTGATAGTGAACTCGCCAAAGCTTTTGGTTTAGATACTCTGCATGGCGGTTTTGTTAATGAAGTCATGCCAAAAAGTGCTGCGGATAAAGCAGGGCTAAAAGCGGGAGATATTATAGTCAGCCTCAATGGTCGCAGTATTAAAACCTTCCAAGAATTACGGGCAAAAGTGGCCACTATGGGCGAGGGAGCAGAAGTAGAATTTGGTATTATTCGTGACGGCGATAAAAAAACTATTGAAGCGACATTAGGTAAAGCAGATAAAGTCGAAGCAGAAGCGGGTAATGTGCATCCTATGCTACAAGGTGCCACGTTAGAAGACAGCAAAAAAGGCATCCAGATCACAGAGGTTGCTCAAGGCTCACCGGCGGCAATGAGCGGTTTAGAGAAAGGTGATTTAATTGTGGGGCTAAACCGCAGTAAAGTGACCAGCCTTAAAGCATTAACAGAAATGTTGAAAGATAATCAAAGCTCTGCGGCACTTAAAATATTACGTGACAACCATTTGCTCTACCTTGTTTTACGCTAACATGTATTACGCTAACATGTATTACATTATTATTGCCTATAAACAGAGTCACACAGCAATAACAACCATTACGTTATAGTCTTTGGTGTTAGTTAAAGAATGAAGCATCGCCAAGCCTTTGGTCGGTGCTTATTTCTTTGAGCTATGTTAATATTTCAACTATTATTTTTAACAATTATTCAAGCCATGAATTTAAAAGACACTTGCATTTATATAACTAAAGCTGTGGTATTTGGTCTGATCATGGCAGCTGTTTTTTTAGCCATAACCTCGTTGATGCAAAATTCCTCGTTCAATCATAATTTATCCAATGTCAGCTCCAGTGGCTCAGAATTATCTTTTGCTAAAGCCGTTCGACGAGCCGCACCGGCAGTTGCTAATATTTACAGTCTTAGTATTGATCAAGGTAATCCACTCAATTCAAGTTCGCTTCAAGGCTTAGGCTCTGGGGTAATAATGAGTAACGAAGGTTATGTACTAACCAATTACCATGTGATAAAAAAAGCCGACGAAATTGTTATTGCACTGCAAAATGGGCGAAAATTTACTGCCGAAGTGGTGGGTTCCGATCCCGAAACAGATTTAGCTGTATTAAAAATTGAAGGCGATAATTTACCTATCGTACCGGTTAATCTTGATAAACTAGCCCAAGTCGGCGATGTGGTATTGGCGATTGGTAACCCTTACAACATTGGCCAAACCATTACCCAAGGTATTATTAGTGCAACCGGCCGCAACGGCTTAAGTTCTGGTTACTTAGACTTCTTACAAACAGATGCGGCCATTAATGCCGGTAACTCTGGCGGAGCATTAGTCGATACCGGTGGTGAGCTCATTGGTATCAACACCGCGGCATTCCAAGTGGGTGGCGATAATGGTGGTAACGGCATTAGCTTTGCGATCCCGATAAAGTTAGCCCACAGTATTATGGACAAATTAATTAAGGATGGCCGGGTTATTCGTGGCGCGTTAGGCATTTCGGGAGAACCGCTTAACGCTGTCATGGCACAAATACTTAACCTACCAGATTTGAAAGGCGTGTTGGTGACGGGTATCGATCCTGGCGGACCGGCTGCCCGAGCACGTTTAACCCCTAGGGATGTTATTACTCAGTATAATGACGAAGATGTGCCTGGTGTTGAAATGTTGATGGACCGAATTGCAGAAACCCCACCGGGCACGAAAGTCAACATGACCATTATACGTGAGGGTAAAAAGCAGACGCTGCCAGTCATTATTGCAGAAAAAGTCACTAACCCTGAGTAATACCATTAAAAATATCGACAAAAAAGCCATTCAATTGAATGGCTTTTTTTGTACAACACTAGCGCTAACGATTCCGCATTTTCTTAGATAAATATAAATATATAAGACAATTTATTCTTTAACTGAAATGCTAAGCCATGTGTTGCTGAAATTTTAGCTTTTTGCTAAGTCGATTAACTCAGTCTATTAACTAAGTCGATTAGTGACTCGAATTAAGTAAAACATCTATGGCCTGCCAATGCCTAAAGCAGGCAGGTCTTTTGATGCACTTTTGTCATCCTGATATCATTTTCAGCATAATTGTGGCTAACATATTACTCAATAAGGCAATAACGGATATAGCGATAAGTAAACGCCATAGGCTTTAACGCCTTCACCATGGGCTATTTATCCCTTAGGGGAATTCACCAACAAAACGATTACCTTGTTCGTCGTCAATAATTGAACTTGAAACGCTTTGACTATGCAGTGAATAACGATGCCGACGACATGCCGTTTTTGAAAACCAAACTATTAATAATTCCCTTTGGGAATAATGTCTCGTTCAACAATAATTACCTTTATAGCATCAGTGTATCCGTCTGCATTGATGTTTTACCCACACTACTTTTTACCCACCGATTGTTGATCTAATTTATCTTTAGACTGTTTGTGTTGATTAATATCTTATGAAGGATACGACTATTGTTACTGTTGAGCGCTAATTTATTCCCCTGCATCACCACGACAACCTAAATCAACTCAATCACTATTTTTAGTGCGGGGTAAGTATTTTATCTTCTTGCAGCTGAGCTTTAGTTTGTTCAACAATGTAAGTCATGATTATATTGTGTAAATTCATTCATGTTAGCGCTACTTGGTAATAACACTCGCTTAATACTGGCGGGATGGTTCAATAACGCCAAATGATGGTTTGAAACTATTTTGCCTTGGTGAATAGTGAGCAACATAAGGTCTTTGATCCATAAACCCCGGCAGTTAAACATTAATGAAAAAAGCCATCAATTAATATTGATGGCTTTTTTCATTAAGCGGTTAATTCGTTAACTCATTTAAGTTACTCAAACAGTTTCATCACAACAGTTACATGGATAATCTAAAACCAGATTATTGACGGCTTCATCATTTAACAATAAAAAAAGCCATGCGGAATACCGCATGGCTTTAAGGTAGCGCTAATGTTTACTTATGCATTTTACCATCAGGTAGTGCTGCTGCTTTATCAGCATAATCAGCATGGCACTCACCGCAAGAGTACTGCGCGGTTGCCCAAGGCATTTGGAACTTACCATCTTCAGTGAACTGCTTCGCGGCAGGGTCTAGGTCAAGAGTAAACAGGTGAGATTTGACGTCACCAAAGGCCGTTGTGCCATCTTTTCCGAAATGTTTTACTGCGCTCTTAGCCAATTTTGGCATATGACAGTCGGTACACTCTGCAACAAACTCATGTACTCCAACGGTAAACTCTTTCTTGTATTCACCCATATGGCAAGAAGAACACTCTTTAACTGCACCAGTATGCAAACCATCAGCACTGTCTGCATTTAAGGTAGACTTGTGAGAATCATGACAAGAGGTACACGCCATACCGCTCTTAGGACCAATTTCGTCACCGGCTTTATAAGTGCCATGGTCTTCAGGTACAACGCCTAACATTTCATCGCCAGTCTGGTGATGCTTTGATAATCCACCACTAGAGATGATACGACCACCGACTTTACTTCCATCAGGGAAGGCATCGTTATAATGGCTAATAAATGTTGGGTAATCTTTCTCACCATCACGAGTATGACACTCGGCGCATGTGACCGCTTTACCATAGCCCATATCATCGGCTAAGAAATCTTCGGTTATACGAGCAACGGCAATCTTAACGATATTTTCTGATGATGGTGCTTTGACATGCTCACTACCCGCGCCATGACAAGATTCACACTGAACGCCTTGCTCTGCAAAGGTACCATCCATGCCAGGAAGATCATCTTGACGTAATGGGCTGCGAGTATCGCCACCTGCTACATCAGTCGTACGTTTCCACCCCGTTGTATGACAGTTACCACAGCTATATTTAACATTGAATTGGTCTCCCTTGTAATCGCCCATAACATCCACATCACCTGGATGATTATCAGGAATATTCAATTCACCAGCAGCATTACGAATATTGTATTGCACGTCTTGACCGGTAACGATGTAGCCATCTTTGTCTAACCAGCGCATTTTCCAACCGTAACCACCAACAGTATATGAGACCTCGTCATAACTTGTTGGTGCACCTAAATCATTATTGGCTGTTGAATTGACCAACAAATCGATAGCGCCAATAATGGTTGTAGCAGGAGTATACGGAAATACCGGAGCATCATTGCCCGGGTTTTTCATGATTTTGAAGTTGTGACCAGTTTTTACAAAAGTCTCGTGCGTATCAGCGTGGCAGGCAGCACAAGATGAAGACCCGACATAGCTTAATGCTTCTGGCTCAGGAATAGCCTCTACGGTTACCGTGGCTACAGCTGATGCTTCGTCGGTGCCATCAGTAATGGTGTAATTAAACGTCACTTCACCGGCTTCTGCACCAGCGGTAAAGTCAACCTTGCCATCTTTAATCACTGCGCTACCAGAATCAACAGAAACAATTGCCAAGGTGTCGCCATCGGCATCGGTGTCATTTGCTAGCACATCAATGGTCACAACTTGTGCAGCCAGAACATTGGCAATATCAGCAGTTGCTACTGGGGGGGTATTTTCATCTGCTGGTGGTGGAGTAACGGTATCGTCATTGTCACTACCACAAGCAACAAGCATGGTAATCATACTGGCAAGAAGTAATTTTTTGTATGGAATTATTGTTTTCATCAGTTCATCCTCAAATTGGCTTTCAATCACTGCACAATGTTGTTGGGCGTGATTGATATGTCTCTTTGGACATATGCTCAGTATTTGCGGATTACCTATAAAGAGATAGATAACGATAGTTCACAGTCTCTAACAACTTGTGAACTATTGTTATCACAATAAACTTAACCAACTGATTTAAATGCATTAAAACTATAATGATAAGTTGTGGTTTTGTAATACGAATTGACCGGTACTTGTTAAAATGTAGATCTTGCTCTCATTTTGCATTACCAAACCTGCTTTTTTTAGCTGGCGTAAGTGGAAATTAAATTTGGTATGGTCTGCAACCCCCACTAATCGGCAAAGATCCATAAACTTTAGCTGCTTATGAGTACCTAACTGCTTAAGTGTTTCGCGTCGCAAGGCGTTTGCTAACGCAGAATAGACACAATCTGGATCGATATCATTGGTTGTTTTTAATAATAGTTTTTCTTGAATACTGCGTTTTATAGTGACAATTAACACCGAACTATTAAAAGGCTTAGTGATAACATTATCGGCACCCTTTTTCATCGCATCCACAGCGGTATCAACCGTGGCATAAGCCGTCACAATGACCACCGCCATATAGGGGTTAAGTTGGCGTAAATTGGAAATGGCCTCAACACCTGTCATACCAGACATCACTAAATCTAACAGAGCAATATCATAATTTTGCTGCTCACAAGCAGTAATTGCAGCTTCACCACTGTCAACACCGGTGACTTGATAGCCTTCAAGTTGAAGAATATCGACCATATTTCGCCTAAGTTCATGATCGTCTTCTGCAATTAACACGTTAACCATTCACACTCCCCCCCTGTGGCAAAACGGATAAGTACTCTAGTACCAACGCCTTTGGCACTGATAATGTTCATTTTCCCTTTATGAGCACTGACAATTTGCTTACAAATAGCCAAGCCTAATCCCGTTCCCTTACCTATAGGTTTAGTTGAGTAAAACAATTCTGTGGCTTGTTGCTGCGTTTGCTCATTCATTCCATCGCCATAGTCTCTGACTTCAAATAAAACCTGATGCTCATCTCTAGTGACGCTGATATCGATATGAGAGTTATGACCACTGGCATCCATGGCGTTATTAAGTAAGTTAATTAATAACTCTTCCAACTTCACCTTCTGACCAATGATACTTAAGGATGGATCACAATCAATATTGATAACGTAAGGGACAATTTTATGACTCATTAATTGCTTAGCGCCATAAATGACATCACAAAAATACACCTTTTGAGCGTTACCCAAATCGGTGTGAGCATAGGCCAGTAATTCTTTACTGATAACAGATGCCCTATCAATGCCTAAGCGCGCTCTATTAATATAATCCGTTAACTCATCCAACTTCACTGGAAGTTTTCGTTCGAGTAAATCCAATGCCAAAGTAGAAGAAGCCAAAGGGTTATTAATTTCATGGGCTATTCCCATCGCTAAATGCCCAATGGCTTTATATTTATCCGCTTCAATAGCTCGCTTCAGCTTAGCCTCTGTGGCCATTTCTTTCTCAATATCAAAAATATTGAGTGCCTTGTAGAGCGTGATCAACACAAAAGTGGCCGCTAAGGTTCTATACACTGGAACGGAAGAATGAAGCTCTGTCGGCACTAAACCAGCCAATACACCGTAGATAAATAACCCAACACCAGTGGCAATAAAATACTGCCCATATTCGTGACTATCCTGACGCAATTGATGACCATAAACAGCGATACCCACTCCGGCTAAGGTGGCACTACCAAAGCCGAGTAAAAAACGAGTGTAGCTGGCAGCTTGTGCAAATGTTTCCGCCAGCACTGAACTCCTTTGATATAAGAACAACATCACCAGAATATAAATCACCATAATTGCTGCGGTAATAAACTGGCCTATTCTTGCACACGTTTTAGGGCAAATTCGGAATAAAAGCCAAGCAAAAATCATCAAGCCAGCAAAAGAAAGTGACAGTTTTATCACTCTTAACCATTGCACCACAGAATGATATTTTGGCGAGATATCATCACTGAATAAGATGGCGTATAGCTCAGACCACTCATGAAAAGCATGAAAGAAACCAAAAAGCGCCAGCGCCCATAACGTCTCAGATATAGATAGCTGACTATATTTAAAATTCCGAAACACCACCACGCAACCAATCGCAAAAAACACGAGGCCGTAAAATAAATAAATGTTAAACGTGATGAAAGTCGTCATCACAACACATTAACAGTTTACCATTATGAAGAAGTGATCAGCTTTGCAATTACTTTGCGATGCGGTGAGGTTTATTTAAGAATTTTTGACACATATCAAATAAAAAACCGCACGGTTAAGTGCGGTCTTAGTGAATAAGCAAGTATTATATTAAGTTAGCTAACGCGGATAACTTCGCCGCCTAGCCCTTTGAATTTTGCTTCTATGTGCTCATAACCACGATCTAAATGGTAGATACGAGCCACTGTCGTGGTTCCTTCAGCCATTAAGCCGGCAATCACTAAGCTGGCCGAGGCACGTAAATCGGTCGCCATCACTTGGGCACCATTTAAACGCTCAATACCATGAATAATGCAGGTATTACCTTCCAGCTCTAAATTAGCCCCCATACGGCTTAATTCTGGCACATGCATAAACCGATTTTCAAAAATCGTCTCAGTCACTCTACCCGTCCCGTCTGCCAGCGCATTTAACACACAAAATTGCGCCTGCATGTCGGTCGGAAATCCAGGGTAAGGTGCCGTTTTAATGTTTACGGCTTTTGGACGTTGGCCTTTCATATCAAGCTCAATCCAATCTTCGCCTGTGGTGATCTCGGCACCGGCGTCTTCAAGCTTGGATAATACCGACTCTAATCCAATAGGGTCTGCTGACACACAACGAATTTTGCCACGCGTTACCGCCGCCGCAACCAGGAATGACCCTGTTTCGATACGATCAGGCATCACGCGATATTCACAACCGGATAAACGCTCCACCCCTTCAATCGTTAACGTGGCAGAACCAACACCGGTGATTTTCGCACCCATAGCAATTAAGCAATTTGCTAAATCAGTCACTTCAGGCTCACGAGCAGCATTTTCAATAACCGTTGTGCCATCCGCTAGCGCGGCTGCCATAAGCAAGTTTTCTGTTGCGCCGACACTGACCATATCCATAAAGATATGGGCGCCTTTTAAACGGCCATCAACTCGCGCTTTGATGTAGCCCTCTTTAACTTCAATCTTGGCCCCCATTAACTCCAAGCCGTGCAAATGCAAATTGACAGGACGGGCGCCGATAGCACAACCGCCGGGTAAAGAAACGTCTGCAGTACCATAACGGGCAAGCAGTGGGCCTAAAATAAGAATAGAAGCACGCATTGTTTTGACTAAGTCATAAGGGGCACAATAGTTATTTAAATGCGTGGTTGAAATACGAATGCGGCTATCGCCTAAGTCTTCAACCTCTGCGCCTAAACAACGTAACAGTTCGCAACTGGTGATGACGTCACGAAGTTTAGGTACATTTGAAACAATAAAATCTGTTTCTGCTAGTACGCCAGCCATTAAAATTGGCAATGCTGCGTTTTTTGCACCCGAGATCACGACTTCGCCAGCTAAAGGATTACTGGCTTTAATAGTTAATTTATCCAATGTGAATCTCAGTTGTTACATATTGAAAAGTTTTTCACGCTTCCACTGGGTAGGCGTAAAAGTTTTAATCGTTAATGCGTGCAATTCACCATTGGCAATCTGCTCCGCTAAATGGGTATAAATCGCCTGCTGTTGTTTTACGCGGCTCATGCCGTCAAAACATTCGCCCACAGCGACCACTTTGTAGTGGCTACCATCAGAGGTCACATGCGCTTCTGTTAGCGACAACGCCTCGGTTAAAAGTTGTTCAATATCTTTGCATTCCATGAAATCAATTACCTTTACTATTCAATTCTATACTTGGCTGAAAAAAGCGTCTAAATCATAAAGCTCAATCATTTTCTTGAGCTGAACACTTGGATTAACCAATTGACGTGACACACTTGTTTCCTGACTGCTTGAAACATGCAGTTTGATTAACGCTAATAACAATGCAACACCTGCACTGTCGACGTATTCCACTGCTGATAAGTCTACCACTTGGGTTGATGCAGTAAACAATTCATGGCGTTTAGGCCACAATTGTTTCACCTCATCTTGAGTTAACCGACCGCTAACAATGCAACGGTCGTCTTGTTGATTAAAGGTAATCACGCAGCTGCAGCTTCTTTTGCAGGTTGACGATCAATTCTCTGCTGGGTTTTATCATTCAACATGGTAATAACCGCTTCAATACCTTGCTGACGGATTAAATTCGAAATTTCAGATTGCTTAGAGGCCAATAAGCTCACGCCTTCCGCCACTAAATCAAATGCTTTCCAAGTGTTGTCTTTTAAACGACGCGCTTTAAATTGAATTTTAATCGGTGGACGACCTTGCTCAAGGATCTGGACGTTCACTTCAACTATTTTCTCATCGCTAAAATCTCTCGGCGGATCAAAAGCGACTTTTTGATCAGTATATTCTGTTAATGCTTGCGCATAGGTCGCGACTAGATACCCTTCAAAAGCTTCAACAAAACGATTACGTTGATCTACCGTTGTATCACTTAAATACTGCCCCATCACTTTGTAAGCGGCATATTTATAATCGACATAAGGCATAAGCTCTTCTCGAACAATCACTTTCAAGTGACTTAAATCATTATTAATTAACGTGTTGTCTGATTTAAATCGATCAAAAGTCATATTAGATACTTGTTTGATCATCTCATAAGGGTCATTGGTATTAACCTCATCATTGGCAGCCATAGCACCTTGACTTATCACAACACTGCCCACTAGGCATAAAGCAATAACACGACTAAAAAATATTTTCATAATAGGGATCCTATTTATCTGCAGATGACATACTGTACAAAAGTTGACCAATCAAATCTTCTAAAATCAATGCTCCACGAGTGTCATGTACTTTATCGCCATCGGCAAGCATCGAAATATCATCGTCCATAAACCCAGGCGTTAAGCCAATAAATTGCTCCCCGAGTAACCCTGAAGTCAAAATGGCCAAACTGCTCGTTTCAGGGAATTTATCGAAACGCTTATCCATTGTTAACGTCACAATAGGCACTAATTTATGGCTATCAAGGGCAACATCAGTCACGCGACCAACCACTACGCCACCGACTTTTACAGGCGAACGTACTTTTAGTCCGCCAATATTGTTAAACTCAGCCACTAATGTATAAGTCTGGGCATCGGTTTTTACTTTAACATTAGCAACATTGAATACTAATACACAAAATGCCAATAGACCTGACAATAAAAACACGCCTACTAATAACTCAATTTTCCGTGTCAACATACTATTAAACCACTTAAATTAATCTAAATAATGAAAAAATCTTAATTTCCGAACATGATTGCTGTCAGCAAAAAGTCCAGTGCTAAAACAGCTAAGCTTGCCTGCACAACCGTTGAGGTTGTCGCACGGCTAATGCCTTCTGGATTGGGTTCGACTTCATAACCTCGGTACAAGGCTATCCATGTGACCACCACACCAAAAATAACACTTTTTATCAAGCAATTAACAATATCTTGTCGCCACTCAACCGATGCTTGAAGAATAGACCAAAACGCACCACTATCAATACCTTTCCATTCAACACCGACTAAATGTCCACCAAAAATACCCACCAAACTAAACATTAGTGCGAGTAATGGCATACTGATAACACCTGCCCAAAAGCGCGGCGCAATGATTTGCCTTAAAGGGTCTATCGCCATCATTTCTAAACTTGACAATTGTTCAGTCGATTTCATTAGACCAATTTCGGCGGTTAGCGCCGAGCCCGCTCGTCCGGCAAATAATAACGCGGCAACAACGGGTCCAAGTTCTCGTAATAAGCTTAACGCCACCATTGGGCCTAAACTTTCTTCAGTACCAAACCCAACTAAAATATTATATCCCTGTAGGGCTAATACCATGCCAATAAACAAGCCTGATACTATAATGATAACCATAGAACGGACACCAAGCACATAAATCTGCTTGATAAGTAATGGCGTGCCTTTTTTGATATTCGGAACACGCACGATCGCGCGCCATAACATGATGCCAGCCCGACCGAGGCCCTGCACGAGTTTCAGTGCATATGCGCCAATATCGGCAATATAATCAATTGCGCCCACGAAGTAGCTCCTCTTGATAATCCTCTGCAGGATAATGGAATGGCACAGGGCCATCTGGTGCGCCTTGAATAAATTGGATCAACTGCGGATTGTCAGATTGACGTAATTGCTCTGGGGTACCATGAGCAATGACTTTTTTGTCTGCTATTACATAGACATAATCTGCAATACCTAATACTTCATCCACATCGTGAGAGACCACCACAGAAGTCAGTTTTAATGAATCCGACAACTCACGAATAAGTTTTACCAGCATCCCCATTGAAATTGGATCTTGTCCCGCAAATGGCTCATCGTACATCACCATTTCAGGTTCTAGTGCAATCGCCCTAGCCAATGCTGCTCGACGCTGCATACCACCGGATAATTCGTTAGGCATCATATACGCTGCACCACGAAGACCTACCGCTTGCAGCTTCATCAATACAATGGAGCGGATAATATCTTCTGGTAATCCAGAATGTTCTCTCAATGCAAATGCCACGTTATCGAATACATTAAGGTCGGTAAATAATGCACCGCTTTGAAACAGCATACTCATCCGCTTGCGCAATTCAAAAAGTTCCTTGCGCTTAAGCTTATGTAAATCGTGACCGTCGAACAAGACTTGTCCGGTATTAGGGGTTAACTGTCCCCCAATCAATTTTAACAAGGTGGTTTTACCAATACCACTAGGTCCCATAATTGCCGTTACTTTGCCTTTGGGGATCGATAAAGAAATATCGTTAAAAATCACGCGCGAACCATGGCTAAAGGCCATATGGTTGACTTCGACCAAAGGATTATTATTTGATTTACTCATATCAGACATTGGCGTTGAGGAGATAACTGCCTTCCTTGCATTAAGTTAAGGTGTAAATTGTACTGTAATTGTCGATTAAGCGACAACTATATCCATATCACCACACATCATTTCGAGTACAATTACTGTGCAATGCTTTCAATTTGACTTTCAATTTGATAAAAATCCAGCGAAAATGCTCGTTAATTAATGATCACTATCGGAATCACATGCTAGTTAATATTCTAATGTTAGTTGCTGGCCTTGCTGTTTTAGTTTGGAGTGCGGATAGATTTGTTTACGGAGCGGCGGCATTTGCGCGAAATTTAGGCTTGCCTCCCATGTTAATTGGATTGACCATTGTTGCGATGGGTAGCTCTGCACCTGAAATGTTTGTTGCAGCTACGGCCTCAATGGATGGCATGCGTGATACCGCCGTGGGTAACGTACTGGGCTCAAACATTGCTAACATCACCTTAATATTAGGATTAACCGCCTTACTTGGCGCCATTAGCGTAGCCTCAAAGACCTTAAAACGCGAAATACCTATTATGCTAGCCGCCACGGTATTTGCTGGCTATACCCTGCATGATAATGTGCTAACACGAGCAGAAGGTATCATGCTCATCGTGGTACTTTTCGTGTTAATGGGATATTTCATTTGGCAAGCGACTCATGATAGAACAACCGACAGCTTAGATACTGAACTTGGATCTGATATCCCTAAAAATGTCTCAACCTTTCATGCTATCATTTGGCTAATCGTCGGTATTATATTCCTCCCGCTATCAGCGAGTTGGATGGTAGATGGTGCTGTGGGTATTGCAAAGTTTTATGGCTTGTCAGATCTTGTCATTGGATTAACCATTATTGCAGTGGGAACAAGCCTACCAGAATTAGCAGCCTGTATTGCTGGCGTATTAAAAAAAGAACACGATCTCGCTATTGGTAATATCGTTGGATCGAATTTATTTAACATTCTTGCCGTACTGGCACTACCAGGGTTAATTGCCCCTGGCGAAATAGATGCCTCTGCCAGTGGAAGAGACTTCTATATGGTATTGGGCACCAGTACTGCATTAGCCGTTTTAGTATTATCCAGTGGCACCAAGCAACAACTGACTCGTTGGCATGGCGCACTATTATTAATCACCTTTATTGCGTACCAAATTATTGTATTTCAATCCCATTAGATTGGAGCATTAAAGGTAAAGTCTTAAGCTAAAAGAGAGAGCCGTATGGTAAATCAAACTCAATTTCGTCAATGGGGCCGTAAAGTCATTGATATTGAAAAAGCTGCTTTAGATAATTTATATCAATATGTGGACTCAGTTGAGTTTGGCCAAGCATGTGAACTCATTATGCAGTGCAAAGGCAAAGTGATTGTCATGGGAATGGGCAAATCGGGTCATATCGGTAATAAAATATCCGCGACGTTTGCCAGTACCGGCACGCCGGCATTTTTTGTTCATCCTGGTGAGGCCAGTCATGGTGATTTAGGCGCATTGGCTAAGAACGATATTGTACTGGCGATTTCCAATTCAGGTGAATCGAGCGAAATACTCACGTTAATGCCTGTGATTCAACGTATGGGCGTGCCTGTTATTGCCGTAACAGGTAAACCAGACTCTAACATGGCGCGTTTATCTAAAATTCATTTATGCATTGAAGTACAAGAAGAAGCATGCCCGTTAGGATTAGCGCCGACGTCTAGCACCACTGCTACGCTAGCAATGGGTGATGCATTAGCCATTGCATTGTTGCAAGCAAAAGGGTTTACCCGTGATGACTTTGCCTTATCACATCCTGGTGGCTCATTGGGGCGAAAATTATTACTAAAAGTAGACGATGTCATGCATAAAGGCGATGATTTGCCTATCGTCAGTGATGCTATTTGTATTACTGAAGCGCTTTATGAAATATCTAAAAAAGGCCTTGGCATGACGGCGGTAGTCAACCATGAAGCCAAACTAGTGGGTATTTTTACTGATGGTGATTTACGCCGGGTCATCGATGCCGAAGTGAACCTTCGTACCACTTCGATAGCCCTGGTGATGACCAAAAACTGTGTGACCTGCCCCACGGGTATTTTAGCTGCACAAGCGCTACAAATCATGGATGAAAAAAACATCAACGGACTGGTTGTCGTCAATGAAAAACACCAACCGATCGGGGCATTAAACATGCTCGATATGGTTAAAGCTGGAGTCATTTAATCATGTCAGAATCAACCTCGTGTCACCAAGGATTTTACGGCCCTATCAGTAATGATATTTGGCAGCGAGCTCAGAAAATTAAACTGTTAATCTGTGATGTCGATGGGGTCTTTTCAGATGGACGTATTTATCTCAGTAATGCTGGCGAAGAACTCAAAGCCTTTCATACTCGCGATGGCTACGGTATACGCTCAGTTCTCACTAGCGATATTCATGTTGCCGTCATTACAGGTCGTCAATCAAAAATTGTCGAAACCCGAATGACCGGATTAGGAATCAAACATATTTATCAAGGCATTGATAATAAATTTGAACCTTTTGAGCAACTTATGTCGCTGTATAATGTAAGCGCCGAACAAGTAGCCTACATTGGCGATGACATGGTTGATCTGCCCGTAATGAAAGCCGTAGGTCTCTCCGTGTGTGTCGGCGATGGTCATCCGTTTGTAAAACGACATTGTCACATGACAACGACCTTAAACGGCGGACATGGAGCTTTGCGAGAACTGACTGACTTATTACTCTTAAGCCAAGATAAATTTGCCAGTGCTCATGGAATGAGTATATGAATCGGATCACCCTAAGTATTGTGGCTTTTTTTGGTCTTGCTTTTATGTTGTACTGGCAAGCACAAATAAAACGCAGTGAAATGGACTCGGTGAAAGTACCTGGTATTGAGCGCCCTGACTTTATTGCAGATAACCTACGCACCACGGAATTCAATCAACAAGGTTTTGTCGAAAGTCGAGTCAGCGCCGAGCACATGGAGCATTATGCTTCAAGTGACATCACTCACTTTACCAAACCGATATACCTCATTTACCCTGAAAATGGTAAAGCACAATGGCAATTAAGTGCAGATCGAGGACAATTGAATAAAAACACCAGCAAAGTCATATTAGAAAACAATGTTATTATTGATGCCATTGATATAGAAGAACCCCTGCAGTCATTGAGTACCCAAGCGGTGACGGTAGACTTAACCACTATGATAGGCACCTCACAAGAGATGGTGTATATCAAAGGCAAAGGGTTTATTATTAAAGGCTTAGGCCTACATGCTGACTTGAATTCGCAACAATTATCGCTACTGAGCCAGGTAGAAGGAACATATGAGCCACATTAATCGTCTCCACACTCGCGCCAATGTTATGTTATTGAGCAGCATACTTTGCCTGTTGAGTTTGCCTGCTATGGCGAAACAAGGTGATCTGAAACAAGAATTAAAAATTGTTGCGGTTAGCCAATTTGCTGACATAAAAAATAACCAAATCATTTTTAATGGTCCGGTTAAGATTGTCCAAGGCAGTATTAATATCAATGCTGATGAATTACGGGCGTTTACCCCCGAAAACAGCACCAGTAAGAAACTTATCGCCACTGGCAAACCCGCGACGTTTTCACAAGAATTAGATGACGGTCAAATTGGTACTGCCAGTGCCGACGAAATATCCTATGACCTTGCGACTACCACGCTAACATTGACAGGTAATGCCAAACTTAATCAATCGGGTAGCCAAGTGACCGGTAATCGAATTAAGTACAACATCAATGCGCAAGAGCTTATTGCTGAAAGTTCGGGCACAGGGCAAGATCGGGTTATCACCATTATTCAACCTGAGAATTTCCAAGACGAGTCTGCGCCAAAGCAAAAACTCCCTGAAATCCCAGTTAAAAAGCAGATCAAACCATGACCCAAATAACCTTAACCGCTGAAAATCTGGCTAAAAGCTATAAAGATCGTCAAGTTGTTAAAGATGTCAGTTTAACGGTTAAAACAGGCCAAATTGTTGGGCTTTTAGGCCCCAATGGTGCAGGTAAAACAACCACCTTTTATATGGTTGTCGGCCTAGTGAAAAGTGATAAGGGTCGAATTTTAATTGATGATGACGATCTCACTGACGATCCAATGCATCTGCGAGCTCGCAAAGGCATTGGTTACTTACCACAAGAAGCCAGTATTTTCCGTAAACTCACAGTGTATGACAACATTATGGCCGTGTTGCAAACCCGCAAAGAACTCAGTACAAACCAACGTATTGAACAGCTTGAGCATCTATTAGAAGAGTTCCATATTACCCATATTCGAGACAGCCTAGGCATGTCGTTATCGGGTGGTGAACGTCGTCGTGTTGAAATTGCGCGCGCTTTAGCCGCCAATCCAAAATTTATTCTACTCGATGAGCCCTTTGCTGGTGTTGATCCGATTTCTGTCATCGACATAAAAAAAATCATTCAACAACTTAAAAGCCGAGGTCTAGGAGTATTAATTACCGACCATAACGTACGTGAAACGTTAGATGTCTGTGAGCGAGCTTATATCGTCAGCCAAGGTAATTTAATTGCCGAAGGCACACCTGATGAGGTATTGAGCAATCAACAAGTTCGGGCGGTGTACTTAGGTGAACAATTCAAGCTATAGTTACTTTACGGGCCTTTAGTCTATCTAACTCATTTGATTGAACGATATCTAAACAGCGTTAAACATCATTGATGTACGTGACAATCCATTACAGTTTTATAAATTGTCACTTTTATGGAAATCATCTAGGGATAAGCGGTAAATGAAAGCGTCACTCCAACTTAAAATGGGTCAACACTTAACCATGACCCCACAATTGCAGCAAGCCATTCGCTTACTGCAATTATCGTCATTGGAGCTACAGCAAGAAATCCAACAAGCATTGGATTCAAATCCATTACTTGAAATAGAAGATGAGTTTTCTGAAGCAAAAGACCCCGTAAAAGAAAATCGCGACCAAGCTGATACAGACTTCAGTGACAACAGCATTGTCAATATTGAAAAAGACACCTCAACAGTCGACACAGCAGAATCTATGACCAAAGAAACCATGGATGATTTAGCCATGGATACTACATGGGATGAAGTGTACACCGCCTCGCCGATGTCAGGTTCAGGTAGTGCTAGCATGCGCGATGATGACATGCCGTTTCAAGGTGAAACCACCGAAGGTCTGTATGAACATTTAGAATGGCAGAAAAATCTCACTCCATTTTCAGAGACCGATCTTGCCATTGCCACAGCGATCATCGACGCCGTGGATGAACGCGGTTATTTAACCCAAAGTACCGACGATATTCTCGAAGCCATGGGTGACGAAAATGTTGAGTTAGATGAAGTTGAAGCTGTATTAAAACGAATTCAACACTTTGATCCCGTTGGTGTTGCTGCACGTGATTTAAGTGAATGTTTATTGATCCAATTAGCGCAATTCTCTAACACCACACCCCATATCGATAATGCCCGTTTGCTAATCAAAGACTATTTAACCTTAATTGCTGGGCGTGATTTTAGATTATTGATGCGCAAAACTAAGCTAAAAGAAAATGAGTTACGTGACGCCATCACCCTAATCCAATCACTCAATCCTCGTCCAGGCTTATTGATCACCGCCACCGATGACGAATTCGTTATTCCCGATGTCACGGTACTAAAGAAAAATGGCCGTTGGGTTGTAGAGTTAAACCCAGACAATATGCCCAAAATTGGCGTTAATCAGCAATACGCCGCCATGGCTAGAAGCAGTAAAAATCAGTCTGACAGTCAATTTATTCGAGGCCATTTGCAAGAGGCTAAATGGTTTATTAAAAGTATCGAAAGCCGCAATGATACTCTACTCAAAGTGGCAAATTGCATTGTGCAATTTCAGCAAGGCTTCTTTGAATACGGTGAAGAAGCCATGAAACCTATGGTGCTAAATGATATTGCTGAAGCAGTAGAAATGCATGAATCGACAATTTCACGAGTCACCACACAAAAATATATGCACACCCCACGTGGACTATTTGAACTAAAGTACTTCTTCTCTAGCCATGTCAGCACTGACGATGGCGGGGAATGCTCATCAACAGCAATTCGTGCTTTTATCAAAAAGCTGGTTGCCGCAGAAAACCAGAAAAAACCATTGAGTGACAGTAAAATGGCTCAACTTCTGGCAGAACAAGGCATAAACGTTGCTCGTCGTACGATTGCAAAATACCGAGAAGCAATGCTAATCCCGCCCTCAAACCAACGTAAGAGTTTATAACCTACAAGGTTGTGGAGGATTTTCTATGGATATAAATCTGACTGGACGTCATGTCGAAATAACTGAATCTTTACGTGAGTATGTTAATGGTAAATTTTCAAAGCTTGAACGACACTTCGATCAGATCCATAATGTACACGTTGTACTCCATGTAGACAAATTACAACAAAAAGCAGAAGCCAAAATCCACGTTAATGGCGCAGAGATTTTTGCTATGTCAGAAAATACTGATATGTATGCTGCAATAGACGCCCTGATCGATAAACTCGACCGTCAGGTAATTAAACACAAAGAGAAGTATACAAAACACTAACGATGGAACTTTGTACCATTCTGCAGCCGGAATGCACTACCTGTGCCACACCGGGCAGTAAGAAAAAAGTACTGGAACTCATCAGCAATTTAGTCGCTGCCCAGTATCCAACCCTGTCTTCGCAAGAGGTTTTTGAAAGCCTATTAGCGAGAGAAAAAATGGGTAGCACAGGTATAGGAAATGGCATTGCGATACCTCATGGTCGATTAACGACCATCGATCACCCCATCGCGATATTTGTTAAATGTGAAGAAGCCATTGCCTTTGATGCAATTGATAAGCAGCCCGTGGATATTTTATTTGCTTTGTTAGTACCTGCAGACCAGTGCCAACAACATTTAGGCACGTTATCGAGTATGGCTAAAAAGCTCAGCGATAAGCAAATATTGAAACAGCTTCGCAAAAGCCACAACGCAACAGAACTTTATCGGGTTATAACTGCATGAAACTTGTCATAGTATCGGGACGTTCAGGTTCAGGGAAATCCGTTGCCTTAAGAGTATTAGAAGACCTAGGATATTATTGTGTCGATAATTTGCCTCTACCCCTCATTGGCACATTACTCGCTCAGCTCAAGGGCAGTAATGATTTAGTTGCGATTAGTGTTGATGTCCGCAACATTGCTGAACAAGGCAAAGTGCTTCAAGACCAATTAGCCCTACTTGAACATGACACTGAAATTATCAGCTTCTTTCTAAATTCCAATGATAAAGTGTTACTTAAACGCTACAGCGAAACACGCCGATTGCACCCGTTATCTAAAAATCATATTTCACTGCAAGAAGCGATCAAATTAGAAGGCCGTTTACTTGAGCCTACCGCAAAAATTGTTGACCATTACATTGACACTTCGGCGCTAAATATCTACGAGTTAAGCGACCAAGTTAGGCAAATACTACTAGGCAGTGTCGATAAAGAATTGGTCATTAACTTTGAGTCTTTTGGCTTTAAGCACGGCATGCCGACTGAAGCGGATTTTATGTTTGATGTACGCTTTTTGCCCAATCCACACTGGGAAATAGAATTGCGCCCATTGACAGGATTAGACGAACCCGTACAAGAATTTTTAGGGCGTCAGCCATTGGTCAACAAGTTCATTTGGCAAATTGAAAACCTATTTGAAACCTGGATGCCACACCTAGAACGTAACAATCGCAGTTACCTGACTATCGCGATTGGTTGTACGGGTGGCCAGCATCGTTCGGTATATATTGCAGACCAATTAGCAAAACGATTTAGGCAAGGCAGTAAACACACTGTTAATGCTCGCCACAGAGAATTAAGTATAAGTGAACTCACCGCTAAGTGAGCATAGGATTGCATGAATGATCAAACTTGAACGCCAAGTTACCATTTCCAACAAATTAGGATTACATGCCCGTGCAGCAACAAAACTCGCGGTATTAGCCGCCGATTTTGACGCGAACATCACCTTAACTCAGGGCGAAAAAAACGCCAGTGCCGCAAGTGTGCTTGGGTTGTTAATGCTTGAAAGTGGAATAGGGAAAATGATCACCGTGACCGCAAAGGGTCCAGATGCCGAAGTAGCATTAAATGCAGTGTGTGATCTGATTAATGCTAAATTTGATGAATCTTGCTAAATCAGTGAAGAGTACGATTCGCGAGTCACTCACTTTTTAATCCACTATTATTCTTATTACACGTGGCCTAACCAAACTGTCACGACATTGATGCTCAACGGTAGACATCAGTCCCTCGATAATATTAGCCCTTAGGTTTATCTCACGCAGTTGATACCCATCTGATTAAGTATCAGTTCACTCTGCGGGAGTTTAGCGTTTAACATAATACAGATATCGCCGCTTTCAGCAACGGATCCAGTATGACTCTGCATCCGTGCAGTCGTCCGTCAATATGATGTATAGCAGCGTAGACCATGCATAATTTCGTCCAGAGGAAACGACTCAAGTATCCCATTTCGGCGTTACATTGTCTTACAAGCAGACAACGATTATTGCACCAATACGCCTTAAACAGAAAAACCTGAGCAGCCCAGAATGATTACATACTTTATGATATAAGTATGATGAATAGGAAGTAGATATATGGGTAAAGAGTACCTAGATAATGAGATAACCGAACAACGCCTCAATCAACTCGTTCAAGCGCTAGACAGTGGTTTGTTTGTTCATGCTCGTAACATGTTGCACACCATGTCACCTAACGATGTCGCCCTAATTCTCGAATCATCACCGCCCAAAAATCGACAAGTGTTATGGCAACTCATTGACCAACAATATGCGGGTGAAATTCTTGACGAATTAGGTGAAGAGCTTAAAGATTCACTCATTAGCAGCATGACACCAGAAAAGCTCGCCCAGGCCACAATAGGTATGGACACAGATGATCTCGCCTATATTCTTCGCAGCTTACCCGATGGTGTTTACAAGAAAGTACTTAAGTCAATGCGCAGCCAGGACAGGGATAGAGTAGAACAAGCACTGCGCTATCCTGATGATACGGCAGGCAGTATCATGAACACCGATACCGTCACCTTACGACCCGATGTCAATATCGAAGTGGTATTACGTTATTTACGTCAACGGGGAAACTTACCCGATACTACCGACACCTTATATGTTGTTGACCGTCAAGATCATGTTTTAGGCGGAGTAAGATTAGTCGATTTATTAACCTGCGATCCAAGCGTAACCGTCCGAAGCATTATGGACACAGAGTTAGAAAGTATTCCGGTTGAGATGTCTGATAAAGATGTAGCCCAAAAATTTGAACGACTCGATTGGCTATCCGCCCCAGTCGTCGACAGCCAAGCAAAATTGCTTGGCCGGATCACCATCGATGACATTATCGATGTGATCCGCGAAGATGCCGAGCATTCAATGATGGGGATGGCAGGGATGGATGATGATGAGGATACCTTTGGCCCAGTGCTAAAAAGTACGCTAAGACGCTCCCTGTGGTTAACGATTAACTTATTTGCTGCGTTACTTGCCTCGTCTGTCAGTAACATGTTCGAAGGCACCTTAGAGCAATTTGCCACCATCGCGATTTTAATGACCATAGTTCCGAGTATGGGCGGGGTTGCCGGTAATCAAACCTTAGCACTGGTGATCCGTGGTATTGCACTTGGGCATATTGGCCAAAGTAACTCACGTTGGTTGATTGGTAAAGAACTCAGCATTGGATTATTAAACGGCTTAATGTGGTCTATATTGGTATTTTTTGCAGTATGGCTGTGGAAAGATGACATCGCGTTAGGAGGGTTAATTGGTTGTGCTATGCTGATTAATATGACGGTTGCAGGCTTTGCTGGCGCCACTATTCCAATAATGTTAAAAAAGTTAAATATTGACCCAGCATTAGCCGGTGGCATGGTATTAACCACGGTGACAGATGTGGTTGGCTTATTTGCATTTTTAGGCCTAGCCACATTGTTCTTAATCCACTAGCTCATTCATTTGATTGGTGCACACCATGTCGTCCAGTGAAATTGCAAACTCTAGCGCAATTCCCCGGACGACTTTGCCCCCGCCATACATCGCTAGCCTGTTTAACATGCGTCTTCACGCCCGGATCACTTACCAAGATGACGTCCATTAAAGCCATATCATCAAACCCACTCCTTGTATGATTTTTTAAACCATCCACTCGGAATAACTCATTCGACTATAACGCCTTGCTCATCTTGTCATTAAGATGACCTTTTGCTGCCATATTGGTCATCCATACTGTGCAGCATCGACCACTTCAGCGATAAATAATCGCCATAGCATCTTTCACCAATTTAGTGCAATTGCACCAAACTAACCAATAGGTAAGTAATAACCCATTGACAATAAAATATTAAATACTTGATAAATAACAGATTAAATTTTCCTACAACGTTGGCACAAAGTTTCCATATAACAACTAATACCCACTAAGAGGTAGTTTTATTGTAAAGCATTCCATTGTAGTTGTAGGAGATAGCGATGAAGAAAATTAACTTAAGTCGTCAGATTAAATCGGTCAGTATCATGCTCAATAATATCGTTCAACAATGCCGACAAAATATTTTTTTCTTAGCGCATCTCGGTTGCAGCCAGTGGGATGATGTTGAAACTCGCTCAGGCAAACATAAATAAATCAGCAGGAGGTTATTTGATGAATATGTCAAATACGAGACAGTATCCAGTGGAATTACAAAGACAAGTAATTGATGAAGTCAAAAACCATAACAGATTATTGTCTGATGTAGCAAAGCAATACGGTGTATCAGCTAAAACCGTTTACCAATGGGTAAGAAGTAATGATCTTCGCCAAATGAGAAGCAAAAGCGCTATCGTGTCAGAAATAGCCCATTTACAACAAAAAATCACTCAGCTAAGTCAACAGTTACATACGATGGCAAGCTAAGCATATACGCTTGAGATAGCGTTTAAACTATCTTAAGCCATAATGACTGGAAATTCAGTTAACCGTTTTGGCAAGGATGTTTGATAGTGTTAGCAACTCGTCCCCCAGCAAGTTGAAAACAAAGCAACAAACATTCTAATAATAAGCGCAAAATACTTGCATCCTTGCCGCTTTATTGCTCCACCGTTAGTCGTTAAGGAAGCCGGCTAACATAACAGTTAAGGCGTTATTGGTTCCCCAGATGTAATAGCCAATAACGTCATTTTTATTAAGGTGTTTTAGCTTTAGCCATTGACGGCGCGATTGTCACCATTAACAGAGCTAAATATCAAAACCGTTTTGGCAAGGATGTTTGATAGTGTTAGCAACTCGTCCCCCAGCAAGTTGATAACAGAGCAACAAACATTCTAATAATAAGCGCAAAATACTTGCATCCTTGCCGCTTTATTGACAGTTCAGGCGTTATTGGTTCCCCAGATGTAATAGCCAATAACGTCATTTTTATTTCAGCCTTTGGCTGATAGCTCAAAGCCAAATAATAATAATGAGCTTGAGCAACGCCCTAAAGCTTCAATTGATACTCAATGATTGCGTTAGGGTGGTGATACCACCGCAGCATAAATAATAATATAAATATAAATAAACTATGCAAACAAAAGCCCCAATGCAAAGGATGCATTGGGGCTTTTTCATACTCATAAGTTAACCTTAGTCGGAGTAATACCAATCGAATTCATTCTCTGCTCATGCATAAAACAGCTTAACCGAAATATAGCCGTTATGGCTCGGTGTCCATCAGTGATCGTCTCACTAATTTAACAAATAAGTATCTGAATTAAATGGTAAATAATATTTATTTTCACAATGGCCGCCACTATGAATCACTTTACTTAGTAAATTAATGATTAACAAGAAGCTTAGTATTTCCGTTATTAATTGATAATATTAAAAAAAAACGATTATATTGACCAATATTTCTCACAAAAAATAATACATTAACTACACTTAACATTATTTATCTTTTGACTGAAATCTCACTTATGCACAAAGTGTTAATGATTATTTTTTGGAGCCTAATCGCGATTGGCATTGCGGGTTGTGATCTTAATCAAAACTCATCCATCAAGACCTTAGCCGCAAAGGGTCCGATTAAAATTGCTGTTTCTAATACGCCACTTTCTGCACCCTTTTTTATTGCCGAACAACAAGGTTATTTTAAGCGTAATAATCTTAATATTGAGTTAGTTAGATTAGATGGTGGGGTGAAATGCTTCAATGCGCTGCTCAATAAACAAGTGGATCTCGCCACTGCCTCTGAAACTGTGGTGATGTTTAATAGTTTTAAACAAACAAACTTTTCCGTATTAGCCAGTTTTGTCGAATCAGATAACGATCTCAAATTACTTAGCCTAGTACCGCAAAAATATCATCAGCTGAATAATCTAGCCAACGTCCGCGTAGGGATAGTAAAAAGCAGTGCTAGTGAGTTTTTTTTCGATAGTTTACTGATTATGTATAATAAAACTCAACAGCCTATCGAGCGCATTTATTTACGTGCAGATCAGCTTATTCCAGCATTATTAAATAATGAAGTTGATATTATTTCAGCTTGGGAGCCATTAAGTTATTTGTTAACACAACAAATAACCTCAAATACAAAAGTCATCAATAGCCGCGGTCTATATCACTTATCCTTTAACTTAATCGAGCTTAAACAAACGACGTTATCAGCCTCAGAAAAGTTAGCTCTACTCAAAGCAATTAATGACGCAATAGACTATATTCATACACACTCAGATCTTGCTCAGGTAGACATTAGTCGCATCTTGAATATCGATCCTTCCCAACTGCATTATTCTTGGAATGACTATACTTTTAGATTATCCCTCAGTAATGCACTTTTTTCTAACATTCAAATTCAAAGCCAATGGGCCATCGACAATCAATTAGTTCCGACAGAAAAGAGCGTCGACTTCAGGCAAGTTATCGATCGTCAATTACTTGAAGATTTTATGAATTCAGAGGCTGGATGGTAATTTATGATGTTATCTAAGCGCCTAAAGCTAACCGCAACACTCTGCACACTTCTCACGTTCATTGTTGGTTTATCGCTGATCCAAATTCACAACTATCAGCAGCAAATATATCGCCAACTCAATTACTCAATGAAGTTGCAGATCAACATTGATAGCTTGCGAAGCCAGCTGTGGCTTTACCAAGAATATACCGATGGCCAGGGGCTTTCAGAGCTGAATAAACGCCAAACAGAACTGGCCCAAAATCTCGCAGAAGATATCAACTGGGCGATACAACAAAAACTCATTATCGCAAATCTTAATCAGCTCAATAGCAATATTAGAAAGCTCATCAATACGCAAAATAGCTACCACAGCAAACAAGTCGATGTTTCATCAACACTGATTGCCGAACAATTATTTAAAGCTAAATACAGCATGACCATTGAAGAAATGACCGAAGAAATGTTCCGACTTCATCAATTATCAATTAAACAAGCGAGTCAAACACAGCAAAAATTATTATACCTCGTTGGAGCCGTACTGTTACTACTCGCGATTTTGGTTACGGCATGGTCTTTTATAACGCTGATTCGATTTAAAAAAGGATTGGCTTCACTTAAACAAGGGATGAACGCGCTTGCTGCTGGGGATTTAACCAGCCAGATTAATTTCACTGATACCGATGAGTTATCTGCACTTGCCGATAACTTTAATAAAATGAAACAATCACTCGCCCAAATTACGATCAAAAAAGAAGAGTTAAAACAAGAAGTAGACAGTCAAACCCACAAACTGATCGAACAACAAGACAGGCTCATTTTCCTAGCTGAACATGACGAACTAACAGGGATTTACAATCGTCGTGCGTTTATAAAAAAAATAGATACTGCGATCGCAAGAGATTTACGTGGCGAGGATCAAGCAGCTTTATTGTTTCTTGATTTGAATAAATTTAAAGACATTAACGATTCACTCGGCCACAGTATTGGCGATGACGTTATAATGATCATAGCCTCACGCTTAGTAAACAACTTGCGAGCAACCGATATGGTCGGTCGATTCGGAGGAGATGAATTTATCGTATGGCTCGATATGATCACCGGGCCTATCGATATAGAACATAAAATACACCAGCTATTGGACTGTATTAAGCAACCTATTATCATCGGCCAACATATTTTACACGTGGGGGCGAGTATTGGGATTAGTATACTGCCTAAGCATGGTTTAAATAGTCGGGAGCTAATCAGCGCAGCTGATACTGCAATGTATCAAGCTAAAGCAGACGGTAGCATTGAATTTTGTTTCTATACCAGCAATCATGGTGTCTCTGCTTTAGCAACCTCATAGGTTTGAGTGTTCCAATCAAAATAATATTCAACCCCTTGCCACTCATAGACTGTCCCGTTCGCACGCTGGATCACTTTAGCATTTGCAGGTAGGTGGCTTAAGCCCGAAGCATACTCAATATGGGTCGTAGTCCGCTGTTGAGGCGCAACAATGGTGTCGATAAGCTTAATATTTTGCGGCTGATATCCGCTAGTTAACTGATGTTGATAGGGATAAAAACCGTTGTTATTTCTACGGGAATAACCATTCCCCCAATATGAGCCATATCGCCAGTTGTTGCCATGACTTAAACTAATCCCGATACTTGGGCCCCAATGTCGGTTAACTCCCCAGCCTTGATCCCAACCAAATCCCCAACGCCAAGGATCACGATTTCGGTGATGATTATTGTGTTGGCGATAATGATTATGTTGAGAGCTGACAGAATGCGAAACACGATTAGAATACTCATTCGCTAACGACGGCTGAGCACTGGCTGAACTCGCCATACTGAGTATAACAACACAACCAAGCCCGAATAATGGCATCAAAGTCCACTGCTTATTCGTTCGCATAAGTCACCTCTACCACATTATTGACTATTACCATTTTAGCCTAAGTATAGCTAAAGTCGATATCAGTAATATAGGTCTATCAAATTGGTTAACCCTATATTAGAAAAATGCTATAGTGCGCGCCATATTGGATTTGATTTACAGGCGGTAAACATGAGTTTTAAAGATTTACGCAGCTTCATCGATCATTTGGAAGCAAATGGTGAGTTAAAGCGCATTAGCTATCCTGTTGACCCTCATTTAGAAATGACGGAGATCGCTGATCGTGTTTTACGATCGGGTGGCCCCGCACTGTTATTTGAAAATCCTACCAATCACACCATGCCGGTACTGGTTAACTTATTTGGCACGCCTAAACGTGTTGCTATGGCATTGGGTAAAGACGATCCTTTGGCTTTGCGTGAAGTCGGTGAATTATTAGCATTCTTAAAAGAACCTGAGCCACCGAGTGGCTTTAAAGATGCCATCGCCAAAATACCTATGTATAAGCAGGCACTCAATATGCCGCCTAAAACAGTGCGTAATCCGCCTTGTCAGCAAGTGGTTAAAACCGGTGATGAAGTTGACCTAACCTCGTTGCCAATCCAACATTGCTGGCCTGGAGATGTCGCCCCATTAGTTACTTGGGGACTCACGATCACTAAAGGGCCACGTCAAAAAAGACAAAACCTAGGTATTTACCGTCAACAGTTATTGGGCAAAAATAAGCTGATTATGCGCTGGCTTGATCATCGTGGCGGCGCCTTAGATTTTAAAGACTTTAAACAGCTTCATCCTGGAGAGCGTTATCCTGTCGTAGTGGCATTAGGTAGCGATCCTGTGACCATTTTAGGTGCTGTAACTCCCGTGCCAGATTCCATGAGTGAATATGCCTTTGCAGGTTTACTACGCGGCGAACGTACCGAAGTCTGTAAAGCCATTAGCTGCGATCTTGAAGTACCAGCCACCAGCGAGATTATTCTTGAAGGTTATATTGACCCAGATGAGAAAGCAGTAGAAGGTCCATACGGCGATCACACTGGATATTATAACGAAACCGACTCATTCCCCGTATTTACTGTGACTCATATTACTCACCGTAAAGATGCTATTTATCATAGTACCTATACCGGCCGTCCACCCGATGAACCCGCTATGTTAGGCGTGGCATTAAACGAAGTATTTGTGCCTATTCTTCGTAAGCAGTACCCAGAGATTATTGATTTTTATCTGCCGCCTGAAGGTTGCTCCTACCGTATGGCTGTGATTTCAATCCGTAAACAATATCCGGGTCATGCTAAGCGTGTCATGATGGGGGCATGGTCATTCCTACGCCAATTTATGTACACCAAATTTATTATCGTGGTTGATGAAGATATCAATTGCCGTGATTGGCAAGATGTTATTTGGGCCATTACTACCCGGATGGATCCAACACGCGACACCATGCTGGTAGATAATACCCCTATCGATTATCTGGATTTTGCCTCACCCGTTGCCGGTTTAGGCTCTAAAATGGGTTTAGATGCCACCAACAAGTGGCCAGGCGAAACCACCCGTGAATGGGGCACCCCTATTGTGATGGATCCTAAGGTTAAACAAAAAATTGACCAAATTTGGGATGATCTTGGCATAGAAGATGTACCAACATTGTAACCACAGTGATCTGATTAAGGCGTAGATAGCTATAATTAACTCATTGATAAAAATTATAAAAAGGTTTAAAGGACGTTAGATGAAAACCATTCGTTGTCAGATTGAAAAAGTCACCCCGTTTAATGATGCTGTGTATCAAGTGTTCCTTAAACCCGAAGCCGCCTTTGACTTTAAGGCTGGCCAATACTTATCTGTGATCATGGGTGAAAAAGACAAACGTCCTTTTTCTATCGCTTCGGCGCCTAATGCTGCGTTAATTGAATTGCACATTGGTGCTGCGGTCAGCGAAAGTTATCCCATGCAAGTTGTTGAACGCCTTCAAACTGCGACTCATATTGATATTGAAGCCCCGGCTGGCGACGCATTTTTACGTAGCGATAGCCATAGACCGCGCATTTTAATTGCTGGCGGCACGGGTTTTTCATACATTAAAAGTATCGTTGAAGCGCAGATTGCTAACGGCGAAACGATTCAAACTCAGCTATATTGGGGTTGTCGTAACGAAGATGCTATGTACTATCAAGAGATTGCTCGTCAATGGCATGCAGACCATTCATGGTTAGAGTTTATTCCTGTAGTTGAACTTGCAGGCAGTACTTGGCAAGGCAAAAAAGCAAATTTACTTGAGCAAATAAAGCAGGATTTTGTCAGCTTAAATGGTTATGACATCTACATAGCCGGCCGCTTTGATATGGTCGGGGCTGCACGAGAAGTTTTTCGTGAACTTGGGATTGAAGAAACTCATTTATATGGTGATGCGTTCGCATTTATCAAGTAATAAACAACTGCGCATAGAGTTTACTGGTCAGTTGACTAAGCTGACCAAGATATACATCGGATGATAATGTTTCATCCGATTTTTTATTGTTGTTAATCAACTTTCACAATGAAGACCGAATTAAGATCTGGTGAAAATCCAAATAATATCTCAACGATAGTAGGCTATAAATGTAAGCTTTTATGCCCTCCGGGTAGCTTAACTGATTAAAATTGTACTCTTTCATAACGACTCCAAGCAACTAAGTCGCTCATAAATGGCATTATCCATACGGCTGTATTTTCAGTGGTATGAACCCTAAAAAATACAAGCTCTTCCTCTTGAATATCCATGCGTTTCACTTCACGATAAAAACGCATTGCCGATTCGGTGACGTGCTCGGGCTTAATGAACTCT
Source organism: Shewanella sp. S1-49-MNA-CIBAN-0167 (assembly GCF_040310145.1). Taxonomy (NCBI): domain Bacteria; kingdom Pseudomonadati; phylum Pseudomonadota; class Gammaproteobacteria; order Alteromonadales; family Shewanellaceae; genus Shewanella; species Shewanella sp. S1-49-MNA-CIBAN-0167. Next base: position 60,653 of record NZ_JBEOPO010000007.1, read on the forward strand.
TTTTGATCTATCTTGGTAAAAAACACATCCACATCAACATCGCCAATTGATTGCTGATATTGATTAAATGTCCCACGGGTTTTTAATTTTATCGGTGTCGTTATACAGTCTTCATCGGTAATGCATGTCGTGGTGTATATCTGGCCAGTATTTTCACCTTGATACACTAATGAAATACTTAAGTCGGCGCGTATGAGCTTTTGTCCAGCTATTGGAAAATATACATCTGCATGGTAATGATGCTCAACAATATCGCCAATATCCCCTTCTGGAATAAGCACTCGATTATAGCGAATTCGAGTCTCCATTTTTTTAGATAATGGGATAAAACTTTCCATGTTAATTCCTGCGGGTTCAGGGGTTAACATAGTGATATTAATAATGCCTTGGCCATCACAATCATTCAAAGTGTATCCTGGACAAGTAGCAAATGAATAAGAACTGCCGTTCGTGAGAGCAAAACCGCTAAACCCCTTTAAACCTTTAAGTTGATTTGTCTTTGGCGCAATGTGCTTCTGCCATTTAGATTCATGCAATTGATCCGTGTCGTTTTTATAGAACACTTTCGCACTTTCACGAATACCACCAATGTTGAGCTCAATGTCTTTATCACTTTTCCATTGCGATGTAATTTTCAGCACTTGGTGATATTCACAGCCATACCAAAAGATAATGAGTATGCCAAACAAAACCAATGCACCAGCAATTTTAACCAATAAGCTCACGTCAAAAAAAGCGGCGCGAATCGTGTCACTGTCACTCAGTGAAACGACTTTAACATGGCTTTGCTCACTTATATGAAGCTGATAACCACGCCTTGCAACCGCTTTTAGTTGGATGTCTTGAAAGGGCTCTAATTTACGTCTCAAGGTACTAATACACTGAGTGAGTGACGTTGGTGCGACGACTCTATCAGGCCAGCCAGCCTCTAATAATTCTTCTTTTGTGTAAATTTTACATTCAAAATCAAGCAGTTTAGTTAGTACGGCATGTTCAGAAAAAGTGAGCGGGATTTTCTCATTGTTTAGATGATTAATCAGTTGCTTAGCTGAAGTATCAAGTGATAAATAATTAGTGATTTTTAACACCGTATGCACCTAGAATAATGATCATAAACCAATTTAATTGTTACAAAATTGTACAGTTAAAAACGGTGCTATAATGTGATAACAAACTCAATCTGATACATTTAAAAACGGTACTACAATGTGATAACAAACTCAATCTGACACATTTAAATTACTTTATTACAATAACTTACCTTTACACTGATTTGATGACACCTTAACAAATGAAATGCTCTTATAAGCGTTTACGACTAAATATTTGCTGCCCCACGATCAGTAAAAACGATACCCATAATAGTAAGCCACTATAAAGCCCAGCGATGGGCATCTGAGCAATACTTAACATGCTATTACTGCCTCGGTGTTGAACCACATCACCTTGAGGTGGTATGTCTGGTAATACGACACCGCTCATAATTGCCCTAAATAAATCGCTAGGATTGAGTAAAATCAATACCTGAAAAATCGCATTTGAAAAGCCCTGTAAATCAGCCACCATGAATGTGAGCAAAACAAGATCGTATACCAGCACAATCATTACCCACAGAAATAACAGCACCGCTATCGCTTTGGCTTTCTCAACCACCAACAAACTCACTATATAACCCAACAACACAAAGCATACCGTTAGCAATATACTGCTCAGTATTAAGTGAATAAAGGCCACTACGACTTCTTGTATCGGGAAGGCAGTCAACGTCCACACTAAAATGGCTGTCAGAAAAAAAGCCCAACCAATCGTACAACTGAACACCCAAAGATGGCCGAGTAACTTACCTAATATGATGTGTAAACGTGTAACCGGATAAGACAATAGTAGCAACAAAGTGCCTGACTCTTCCTCACCAATAAAGCTATCGTAACTCAGTAATATTGCGGTCAATGGTAAAATATACACGCACATTGAACTCAAACTGGTCATGAGTAATGGTAAATCAGCCACAACTAATTCACCTGATACGGCGGAACCCGCAAAAGTGATAAGCAGTGATAAACATGTCAGCATTAAGCCAATAAATAAAAACCATCGATTTCGAAAGTTATCTTTTATTTCTTTTAATGCAATGGCCAAAACCGCTGTAAACATCACAGCCCCTTATGCCGCTTTGTGTTGATGAAGATTCATGAAGTGATGATAAATATCACTTAAATCAGGCTCTTCAATTGAAAAGTTATAGGCCCCACGATGTGAAGTGAGGTACTTAATAATCCTCGGCTTATCAACTTGATGAACCCATAACTGATTATTGGTTGCTAATCTTGATAGAAAATCATCATGGGCAATGGCATCAAGGATATCATCGCCTGTAAAATGCACCTTAAGATCCGCGGCTTGACGTAACTCCTCTAACCGGCCACTTGCTAGCTTTTTACCATTGGCCATAATAAATGCACGATCGATATTACCTTCAACCACTGCGAGCTCATGAGTGCACACAACAATAGCGCAGCCTTGCCGTTTAAGTTCGGCAATTTTTTGATACATAAATAGCGACGCTTGAGGATCAAGCCCGACTGTAGGCTCATCAAGTAGTAAAATATCAGGCTCAGACAAAATGGCCTGTGCAAAGCCTAAGCGTTGCTTCATGCCTTTTGAATAGGTTCTAACAGGCTTATTCTGCACCTGACCCAAACCAAACTCTTCGAGCACCTTAACCACCTGATTTTTAGCAACACCCTTTAATGAAGCAAAATATTCCAGTACTTCTTTTCCGGTTAACTTCTCGTAAAGCGAGATATTTTCAGGTAAATAACCCAAGTTAATTTTCCGGTGTTGCTTTTCATTTTTAAGCACCGTTCCTAACATCGAGATTTCACCCGACGTGGCAGGGACAATACCAAGCAAAATTTTGATTAAACTAGATTTACCTGCACCGTTATGACCGAGTAAAGCCAATGTTTCTCCAGCATTAACAGTGAGACTGATATCATCAACGGCCAAAAAATCGCCGTATTGTTTAACTAAATGAGTGACTAAAATTGCAGTGGTATCTTGCATATAATGATTACCTTTATAATCTATCAACTTGGGGGGGGCTCATCATAGGAAAACTATCAATTACTCCTGATTCAGGCATAATTTTAAATTGATGTTGCGTCCAGCGAAGTAGTTGCGCGACTGGACTTTTTAATAGAAATTGCGCTTCTGGATAAAGCCAATACAAACGATCTAATTGATCACTTGGCTGATAAGCCTGCTCACTAATACCATTCCCCGTCAGATCCCAACCAATGAAACGACTCCAATAATTCCCCTGACGTTCATAACTCCACTCAACGAGGCTATCACCAACATATTTAACCTGAGCCTGGTTATTAATAAATTGATTACGGTAAATCTTATTGCCTTCACCGCCCATCGCCATATAAATACCTACCTCACTATTGGAAAAATTATTATCAAACACTGCATTATCACGTGCACCGTAAATAAACATCCCACGGCCTTCACTTCCCGCAACTTTCGCATGTGAATTAACAATTTTATTGACCCGGTTTGCAGATACTTCAGAGTGATTAGTCATGTTCAGTAACACACCAAAACGTTGGGCCGATTGAACTCGATTATGATGTAACTTGATTTTCTCAGAACTCATTAATGCAAAACCACCATCAACATCTTCAGCATAATTATTAAATGCTTCATCATGAGCGGTATACATATAGTGCAAGCCATATTGCTGGTTAACAAAGTAATTATCGCTCACCAAACTATACTTACCTGACTCAAGATAAATGCCATCTCTCACATGTTTAATCTCGTTGAATTGAATGACGGCATTATCGACCCGCTTTAAGTAAATACCATCTCCTCTGTCCAAAATATGTCCTTGGCTGCTACCAGTAATCACATTGTTTTTAATCGATAAAAAATCACCATTATCTGCTCGAATACCAAAGCTTGGACCCCATAATTCGTTATTTTCAATTAACACATTATTAATGCCGTCGTTAATTAATATTGCGGCATTTAGCTCATATTGGTCTGCCCCCCAATTGACAATTTTTAACGATCGAAGCTTAACATCTGAGCTTGCTATCGTTATTGCACTGCCATAACCCAACGCGTCTATTTCTGCGCCGGGCTTACCAATAATAATGAGCGGTTTATCTATGATAAATTGCCCCTGAAAAACGGCTGGATGCAAGACTAACGTGTCATAAGAATGTGCTTGCTGAATTTTTAGTTGTAAGCTTAGTGGATCTTTCACCTGTATTTCAGCAGCAGTACTTGGCAGAATGAGTATGCCCATAAAAATAGATAACAAACTAGCAAGTCTCATTGTCATACCACTCTACTCAAACGTAATAGTGCCCAATGAAAGTGACCTTATAAAAAGCCACTTTATTTGAGACTAGCATTAATGACTCATGTTTTTTTGTGTGACATGCCCTTTTTGTGTGACATGCCCTTTTCGTGCGACATTCCTTCACCTAATACTTCGAGTGTGATCTCATCATATGCCAACACTGCACCGCCAAACTCATTAGCGAAATTTTGCGCTGCATCTGCACTACTAAATGAGCCAACGGAAGGCCCCATAACACCTTTACGATTCGAGCCATAAACATACCAAGCCTTTACTCCATCAATAAAGGAATCATCTTTAGGCATTTCCCATGATGTTTTTGCCATATCATGCACATAAACTTGGCTTACTTGCCGTTGATTCTCCGGCTGTAAAATAAAATTGAACATGTCTCTAGTTGAGCAAAACTTGGGGATTACATCACTATTTTTTAACAACACCTCACCTTTAGGTCCTGGGTATTTTGTGATCATCATGCCGCACATATGACAACGGTCATGATCGTGAATAGCCTGAGAGTTGTGCATTGTTAGCCCATCATTTTGAGGGCCGCAAGCAAATAGCATCGGGATAAACAACAGTAAAACATAAATTCTATTCATATAATTCACACTTAACAGTAAACAATCACATTGAAAGAGCTCCCCCTAAAAGCAGCGGGGGAGTCAATTAATAAAGGGCAGCCCTCAAAACTGATTAAATACCGTAAGTTTGCCCCGCATATAAGATGAACAAACGTAGGCACATCATGCCACTAATGACACATACACCTGATAAGTAGAACGCTTTGGCTGAATGGCTAAAGGTTCTACCTGTGGCAAAGTTAAGTAAGATGGGGCCTAAGAAACCAACCCCAACTACCCCAACCCAGAACAAGTTAGCCCATACACCACTAGTAAATGCAGAAAATGCAGATTGCGCACCTTCATTACCCGTAGCAAGTGACATGGCAATCATCACAATAAACAAAATTTCAGTAATCATGATCGGCCATTCTGCACCGTGTAACAGCTTTAACTCACTACTGTGTAAGTCTTCTTTAAACACTAAAACCGACACCATTTTTGATGCTGCTGCACCAGCAGAAATACCAGATGCGATAAATAATGCAGGTAACACTGCAGTATTAATCAGTGGGAAACGAATTAGTGCTGAAATTAAGAAGCCTGTATATGCACAAACCGACATAGCAAGAATCAAAGTTAATAATTCTAATGGACGACGAATTGGCTTCAACATACTAATAAGTGGCAATAGTATGCTTAACCCCTTAATAGCTTTTATGTCATCTTCAAAGGCATAAAGACACAACACCGCTGTTAATGGGATATAAGCACAAAGCGCGATAACCCCAAGTGACATTACTGAAGTTAAATTGTAAAACACCAAAATACGCCAGAAGAACATAGGGTTAGTTAAATCTAACACTAGACATAACATACCTAAACTTATCGTAACGAACGAAATTAACGCGGCAGCTTTATACAAAGGTGTGTTAGCGGTTTGGCATTTAATAAACCGAAGAGCTAACGCAACAACTAAAGCACCACCAGAGATCCCTGCTAAAAACAAGTACACTGCAATAGGCCATGGCCACGCTATCCCTTTGGATAACCCCATGGTGAATTCCATTGAACCGTCCATCTTATACCCCCAATTTAACGACTGGTATGTAACGTAAACTCGGCTCAGTACCAAACTGAGGTTTCATACGAACAGAGTCTTTGACTGCCAATAATTTATTCACATATGAGTTTGGGTCGTTAATATCACCAAAAACCAATGCGTCATATTTACATAGCTGTACACATGCTGGTAACTCGCCTTTTGATAACTTGCTACTTAAACAAAAATCACAGTTATCAGCGACATTGGTATCTTCATTTATGAAACGAGCATTATAAGGACAGGCGCCAATACAATATTTACAACCGGCACACTTACTTTTATCCATGGTCACAATCCCAGTTTTAGGATCTCTATGTGCTGCACCAGTTGGGCATACACTGACACATGGTGCATTTTTACACTGTTGACAAGAAACACGTACAAACTTACGTTCGCAGTTACATTTGTCTTTACCACAGTGTGGGCAAGCTTTACCTTCTACTCCACCCGATTGATGTTCCATCAAACACTTTGACTTCCCCTCAGGTAAGTTGTTTGCTGTATTACAAGCCAGCTTGCACTCTCCACATCCAGTACATTTGTTTTGATCAAACACCATGACATAATGAGGTTTATTCGTATTAGAACTGTCGTCTTCAACTGAGGTACAACCCATCGGTCCCCAAATTAAAGAAGCAGCCCCAACACCTTTTAGAAACCTCCGTCTCTCTATATTCTCACTCACAACACCCTCCCTATATCAGCATTGGCTGACAGGTATTTATTGGTTCGGCTGTAAATTCAAATGACGAAATTATTGATTCACTTCGTCCAATTGAAATTCGGCTTTTATAATTGCATTAGTAATAGATTGTCGATTAAAAGGTTGAGATTGGTTTGTTAGTAAAATCTGCCAATGCTCGATGGCTATTGCATACTCACCATTTAAGTAAGCGTCTGTTGCAAGTAGCATTCGAGTATGAAGCTCGTCACTTTGGATAGACAAAGCGGTATCAATCACTTGCTTTGTTTCAGGCCCGAATGTGCGAGTATCACGGTAATACATTGATGTTGCTTTCATCCCTAAGAGTTCAGCGTCGTTGCCGACCAAAGAAATAAGCTGGGTTAGCGTCCCGACCGAGTCAGCATATAAGCCGCCTTCGGCATAAGACTGCGCTAACGCCATAAGTGCCCTTTCATCTTGTGGTTGTTGCTCAACTTGCATCCGCCCTTTCGTGATGTTAGCAGCGACAAGATAATCCACATTGTCATCAACTCTACCCTGATCCCAACCTTGAAAATGTCCTCCACTGGCATAAATAGATATCGAAAAGATCAACACGATGACTGACATCCCAAAAGGATAATGAGCGGTAGCAAGACCATTGAACTCATCAAGTTCAACGTTTACAGCCTTGCTAACACCTTTAGTCACTCTGCTATTATTTTTCACCACAGTACTGCTCAAATTACGGTTGTATGCACTGTGATGAAGCCAGAAGAGTCCGATAAATATACTCAGACATATTGCAATACCTAAGGCCAGAATATTCATAAGTGTCTCTTCTTTGAATTGAATAAGTTGTTACGTTAACTAGGCTATTTACCCGCTATTGATTGGTTCATCATGCCTTCCATTCCCATACCACTCAGCCCCATTCCTTTGGCTTTTTCACTTGGTTTTTCGGACTTAACTAACTCAACCTCAAACACTAAGGCTGTTTCACCAGGAATATTACCCGCGCCCTCTGCGCCGTAAGCCAACTCAGATGGAATAGTGAATCGAAAAGTTGAACCAACAGGCATTAGACGTAAACCTTCTTCCCAACCGTCAATAGCCGTTAACAATGCAAAACGCACTGGTTCGGTGGTTTCTTCAAAGACAGTGCCATCAATCAATGAACCTTTGTATTTCACTGTCACCACATCTTCAGCCTTAGGTTTAATACCGTCACCAAGGGTTAACACTTCATACTGCAAACCGGTGTCTGTCACTTTTACACCTGATTTATCTTTGTTTTTCGTTAAATAATCTTCGCTAGCTTTACGACTTGCTAACGCCATTTTTTCATCTTTTTGGGTGTTTAATAAATTCAATAATTCACTTCGCTCATTCAAGTAAGTGATGACGTCCTCATCAGTGATTTTTTGCTGATCTTTTAACGCATCAATCACTCCATCAATAACGTCTTGAACGTCGACTTTTGCACCTAGCTCTGTTTGATTAAAAATTTGGTTTGATAAATAATTACCTACCGAAGCGCCTATACTATAAGACTGTTTTTCAACATCACTTGCCAATCCATCACTCGCAACACTGCTGGCTGATAGTACTAACGAAATACACGTCGCAATGGTTAACGCACTTTTGCTAAGATTTTTCATAAAGAATTCTCACATTATTGAGTTTTACCTATCAGTAAATTACCAATAGCTATTAATCTGAAATAAAGGGTTATGGTTTCTCTGTTGGCCTACCTGATAAGCGCCATCCATAAATGCCCTCGCTCATATGCCTAACGCCGGTATAACCGATTTTCACAGTTTCTCTGGCCGCCATTGCGCTGGAAGTGCATAAAGGATTTGCACAGTAGAAAATCATTACGGCATCCTTATTTTTTGGAAGTAGTTTTTTCCAATTTTTAACGTTGAAATAAATAGCACCCGGAATATATCCTTCAGCCCATAACTCCATCGTGTTCACATCAAAAAAATAAACATCCTCTTTGCCTATTAACGTCTCAGCCTCACGCATTGAGATCGGGTTAAGCTGAATGTCATATACTGGAGCAAGAGTCATCTCTCCGCCGCCGCCAGCGAATACTGGAGTGTTAAATACGACTAACAACGACACTGAAATCAAAATGGTGCTAAGTAGTTTTTTCATTACATTCTCTCTACATATCTCGTCATCACAGCGATGTCGGAATATCGGTAAATGGCTTCCCGCTATTGCGGGAAACCATTATTGATTTACATACTATTTTTATTGATAATTGCTTGAGCTTGGGTGACATATGTCATCGCAGCATCGATACGTTTTTGGCTATAACGTGCACCATGCACCCCCCAAGAACCGTCTTTCTTAAGAAGCGTTACAGCATCTTGAGCTTTATCAGTAAGTAAAAGTACTTGTGATTTATCTTCAACGGATAATTTAGTGACTTCTAGCAGTTTATCGATACCATCCAGTGCAACCACAACCTGAGCGTAGGTGTCTTTAATCGGTGTTTGCCACTTCATCACTTCACCATAAATCTCTTGTTGGTCTTCGTAATGTAAGCTTGGATCGAGTTCGGATTGGAACTGACTATGACAACCTTTGCCATTAACAACGTTATCATCAGAGATTGCAGTACGTGCACATGACCACATTAAGTCTAAGTAGTTATTACCGTTTGCATTTTTAGCAACAGTCCAACCTTTAGTACTTGATACACGAGGCTCACCTTCAGGCGGGTTAAGAGTCTTATTAGTTGGATCTATTTCAATCTTCCACATATGCGACTTACGCACCGCGTCGAAGCCTGCTTGGTCAGGGAACTGCATAGCAGTGAAGTTTTCACAACTACCCATGTTCGGCATATGACAACTTGTACAGGTTTGTTCGCTATGAGACTTAGTGTTCTCTACGATTTCAGCTTGTGCAGCATGACAATCAGAGCACTCTTTCTTCATTTTTGGTTTGGTATAACCAGACTTCCAATCGTTGCTTGTTACTTCATGTGGATCATGACAAGTAGAACAACGCATGCCTTTTTCATAATGCATAGAAGCGAACATTTGCGAACCTTCAGTACCACATGATGGACATGCAGACTTCATTTTCACACCAAATGCATACTCTAACTTCTCTTTACCTTTCTCTGTTTTAGCTAAATCAGGTACAAAATTAAAACGTTGATGACAACGCTCACAGTTAGAAGGCATTCCGCCGCCATTCCCACCGTCTAAGTGACCCCCAGCGCCATGACACTCTTCACAGGCAATACCTTTAGAAATAGTATGTTCTTGTAGTTTTTTAGGGTCGCCTAATGCGGCAAAGTATTCATCTTTAGATTGGAAATCAAACTTGAAGCTATGGCACACTTCACAATAAGAACTTGCTGGTTGGAACAGCATTTCTTTTTCGTATTTCGCTCCGTATGAGCTCATGCCGATTTGATGAGAACCACTTGCGCCAAAAGCTTTACCGTCGTTAGTGGCTGGGAACTCAGGGATAACAGCATTGATTTTTGCCGCCATGGCAGGGGTTAACCATTCGGCCCAACCACGTGAGAATTGGTTACCACCAGCGACCATTTTACCGGTGCCTTCAATAAGTAAACCATCACGAATATGGTATGTGCCACGAACAAGGTAACTATCGATGAAACCATATTTAGTACGAGGCGTACCGACAGTTGCATAGATGGCATCAGGCGTAATACCGTCAGCTAAGATAGACGTATCTTTAGTGCCATACATTGGCTTTTTAAGATCGTTATCAACTTCTGGATGGTCGCCAGGGAAACGAATTGTCTTCGCATGACGAGAGCGGCTCCATGCTTCATATTGGACAGCATGACATTCACCACATTTTTCAGGACCAACAAACTTATTTGGATAATCAAGAATTGATTTCGCGCCTAAACGATATTGAACCGCACTTGGGCGACCAACCATTTCACTATATACAGGGCTATTACCAGTATCGAGATATTCTTCACCCCGGTCGCTTACATGATACTCACCAATTAAATTACCTTCTTCATGATATTTAAATAATGGGTGATTTTGAAAAAGAAAATCAAATAATTCTTTTTCCTGAACAATATAATCTTGTAGTGTTTTAACCCCTTTAGTTTTTTCAACACCATTAGAATGTTCAATTACTTCTAATGCGGTATGCCCCATCGACTTTTCACTTGTTGCCTTTCCGCCTGCATTAACAGTACCTACAGCGCCAAGACAAAGCAGCACACTGAGTGCAGCTAGCTTGTATTTACCCTGTTTCATTGTCCCAATCCTCATCATCATTACTCTATTTTTCTCCACCAAACCTGGCAGTTCAGCGAACGATATAATTAATTTGAGCAAGAGGCATTTTAAAGGTAATTACAGGGCTAACCATGCGCAAGATCACATAGAAAAACGACTCAGAAATAACAAAACATAAAACAAAATAAAGTCTTTAATTACAATAACTTGGATTTTATTTTAGATTATTTTTTATATAAAAATACCGATTTTTTAGCTATAAAAAAATCTAAAAATATATTTGTTAATATAAAAAACTCTCATCTTAAAATAATTGAAATACGAATAAGATCAGCCTCACAGAAAATAAACATCAACAAAGATAATGTTTATTTAACTTTATTCATTAAGTTTTTTAATTATCAAATTTCACGACTCAATGAGTAAAAACCAATGAGTAAAAATTAACTACATACATGATTAATATAACTAGGTATATATAAGATGATCCCAGAAATTGGACATTTACTGATAATCATAGCCACAAGCCTTTCATTATTATTGGCCACCATTCCATTATTCGGGTTATATAAAGGCAACCGATATTTAATCAGCTATTACCGTCCATTAAGTAATATGATGTTATTAGCCTTTATGGCTGCAGTTACCTGCCTAACGCTTAGCTTTATCTGTAATGACTTCTCTGTTGCTTATGTGGCGAACCACTCTAATACTCAACTGGCCACCTTCTATAAAATTGCCGCAGTTTGGGGAAGCCATGAAGGTTCAATGCTTTTCTGGGTCAGTGCCATTGCATTTTGGACGGCATTAATCGCCAATAGAAAGACAGAGAATAATGAAGCGTTTTTTGTCCGTACCGTATCGGTATTAGCCTTGGTCATTTTGGGTTTTAGTTTATTTATCATTTTCACATCAAACCCCTTTGTTAGGCTTCTACCGAACTTTCCAATTGAAGGCCGAGACTTAAATCCAATATTACAAAACATCGGTTTAATTATTCACCCACCGCTATTGTTCCTCGGTTATGTCGGCTTAACGGTTTGCTTTGCAAGTTCAGTATCCGCATTGCTCGGAAAACAATTCACCCAACAACAAGCACAATATATGCGCCCTTGGGCTATTATGGCGTGGGTGTTTCTAACCGGTGGCAATGCGTTTGGTTCGTGGTGGGCTTATAACGAACTTGGCTGGGGTGGTTGGTGGTTTTGGGATCCTGTAGAAAATGCCTCGTTTATTCCATGGCTTGTGGCGACAGCTTTAGTGCATTCAGTAACCATGACTCAGCGCTTAGGGCAATGTAAAAAATTCACGCTATTCTTAGCGATATTGGCTTTTTCACTTAGCTTACTTGGCACCTTTATCGTTCGCTCTGGCGTTGTACAATCTGTGCATGCCTTTGCTGCTGATCCCACCCGTGGTATGTCAATTCTCTTTCTGCTTGTGGTGTTATCTGGTGGAGCTTTAGCGTTATTTGCAAGCCGTATTTCTTATATAACTGCAGAAGACAGGTTCAGTCCTTTTTCCAAAAACACACTTATATTGCTTGGTAACCTCTTATTGGTGGTAGCTGGTCTGTCGGTGCTACTAGGCAGCTACTACCCAATTATTTATAACGTCATCACTAACAACACAATCTCAGTCGGCGCACCTTATTTCAACAGTATTTTTGTGCCCATTATTTTCATCCTGAGTTTCCTGATGGGATTAGCACCTTTGATAAGTTGGCAACAAGAAAAATTATCCAGCTTAAAACGCCCACTGCTTTTGCTATTCGTTTGTGTTGCACTAGTGATACTTATCAGTGTCAATACAGAGCGTACTAATGCATGGTTTTTCTTTGGCTTACTGGCCACTATATGGATTATAGCTTGCACTTGCCTCGCGATGTATCAGCTCCTTAAAAGTAAAACAAAAACCACTCAATCATACCGCTTTTTTGGCATGTGCTTAGCGCACTTTGGCATTGCAATAGCAATTCTTGCGGGTACTGTTGTCTCTCATTTTGAACAAGAAGAAGTCCTAAGTATGGGGCCAGGTCAAGGCAGAGAGTTGGCCGGATATATCTTTGTATTTGAGCAAACCCAGCAGATAACGGCAACAAGCTTTGATGCCCTGCAAGCCAATATCCGTATTATGGATTTAGACGAAAAAACCGTGGGTTATGTTTATCCTCAACGTCAAACCTTTAAAACTAATGGCATGCAAACCACTGCCGCTAGTGTTTACTCTACGGCGTTTCAAGATTTATATGTATCAATGGGCACCAAGTTAAATGAGACTGAATACTTAATCCGTATCAGCTATAAACCTATGGTGAGCTGGCTTTGGATTGGCGCGATATTAATGATGTTTGGCGGTTTTTTTATCGTATTAACAAGCCGCTATCACCAACCCACCACACAGTTAAAGACTTTACCATCCACTTACACTTTACAGGAACTCATCTCATGAATTTAAGAGTCATGATGATAACAATATTACTGTGTGTGTTCATTCCGTCAGTACTCGCTGATACCGCAATGTATAGCCCAGAAGAAAAGCGCAAATTGGGTTTTGAGATTGCCCAAGAGCTTCGCTGCCCTTCTTCTGATAATCGCAGTCTTTTTGACTCACAAACACAAATTGCTAATGAGTTGAAAGGCCACATTTTTAAACAATTAGATGAAGGTCAATCTAAACAGCAAATCATTGATTTTATGGTGGCACGCTTTGGTGAAAGGATCCGTTATAACCCAAGCATCAATAGCGGCACATTCGCACTATGGCTCATACCTTTTATGTTGATTATTCTGTCCATTGTCGGCGGTATTAGCTGGGTAATGACACAACACAAACGGCAATCAGCTAACGAAAAATCTGTAATAGACGAGAAAAATTATGAATAAATTGCTTCCTTTAACACTGTTAATCCTTACCGCCAGTATTCATTTAAATGCACCTGCGTCACCTGTGGATGTTAGAGTCTATAAAACCGGCGACCCTATTGAAAAACCTCTGGTAATGTCGCGCTTTGTTGAACTGCATCATGCTAGAAAGATTGCTGATATACACTTTATGGATCAACAGAAAAATAAGGTAGATTTGCAGCAATATCACGGCAAGTTAGTGATGGTAAATTTATGGGCAACATGGTGCGCCCCCTGTGCTAAAGAAATACCGGCTATGCAGGAAATACAGCAACGAAATAAAGACAAAGATTTTGTCCTTTTACCAATATCAATCGATGAAGATACCAATGCAATTGCTCCTTTCTTTAAAGCGCACGGTATTACAGGCTATGAAACATGGCTAGACCCTGAAAAAAACATCGACTACATCATGCCTGCAGATTTAATCCCAGCCAGCTTCATTCTGGATGGAAAAGGCAATCTTGTTGGTTTTGTTCGTGGTTATATTGATTGGACAGACGACGACATACAGCCTTATTTAGATAGACTTATTGCTAAGTACACCAAACTGTAATTTCATAGTTCAAGGTGATTTTCAACTACTGTCCAATCCCGACTTCTCTAGGGCGGTTCTTTTTATCTCAACAACGGCAGACCGAAGGTCGCCGTTTTCCTTGTAGATTCCGCCTTAATTCATTACCATTATCACCATTTTTTCAATTTTTAGGCTTATTTTATAATGAAGTTATCTGTTTTAGACCAATCCATTTTTAACCATTTATATCGCGACATTTTTGAGTTTCGCAGCACTTTTGATTTACCGGTTAATGACAGTGCTAGCCTAGACGACAAAGCAGATACCTTACACACATCATTAATTATTGAAGAAATGACCGAGCTTGCTGAAGCCGACTCTCGCATCGAACAAGCCGATGCGATTGTTGACTCTGTTTATGTGTTAATGGGCCGTTTAGTGCACTTAGGTGCGTCTCAGGTAAGCGATCGCCTTGAGATCAGTTACCTTATCGATTTATTGCTCAACGTCGCTAAAAACCGTCAAATTGATTTTATTCAATGCTGGGATGAAGTGCACTCAAGCAACATGAGTAAAGTATGCCGCAACCACAAAGAACTCGACGAAACCATTGCCCATTACGCTAAACAAGGTGTCGAGATTGTCGGTAGCACTAAAGGTGAGTTTATTATTGCTAAGTGCGCTAAAGACGTCGAAATGGCAGGTAAAGTTGTGCGCCAAGGCAAAGTATTAAAGTCAGTTTATTATCGCCCTGCAGACTTAACCAAACTAGTACGAAACTAATCAACAAATCAACGACTGGGTTTTCACTTGGTAGTACTGATTGACTCATAAAAAATGCGCTTTTATCAGCGCATTTTTTATGAGCTTTTTATGACTACGCGGCCACTGAGACTTTATTATTAAGCGCCTGAATTAGCAGCTGTGGCTCATCCACACTCAAATGTATCGTAATCATGGGTTCGGGTAACTGGCCCATACCACCATGATAAATGACCGGATGGTTTAAGGTAATAGTGACATTACTCTGCCCACGGCCAATAATAATGGTTTCTGGCTCATCTTTATTTAATTCAGTTGATTCTTGAGCAGCGACACTGGCAATATCGGCAATGTTCACCACCATAAATCCCCACAATGAATTATTGATCACTAAGTTATCTCTGATTAAATACAAAGAGTAATAACGCGATAGCCGATGGTTAGCCACGATAGACATCAAGGTATAGGCAATAATGCTCGAGACAATAATCGCCACCCATTCGCTCCATGAAACCAGTAATAAATAACTGCTACAAGATGCGGTAATACAACCAAATAGCATAAGCCACACATGCCAGCGCGTTGCACTGTTGAGGTTAATATTAGCGATGGCCACCGGATGATGACGTGAAAACCAAGGGATTGAATAAAACCAGTTAGTCGCTTCACTGGCCATAATAAGTGCGATAGTTAAGCTTTTTTCATCGCCATCCCGATACGTTTCTACCGCCCCGACTCTAGGATCGCCCTTAAGCTTTCGCACCTTAATCAAGCCACGAACAACACTCACCACCAAGTACAATTCAATGACCAGCAATACCGCAATAATCGGATAACGTAACCATGCAATAAACTCAAAATAGTGCGCGACTTCGGCAGGGAAACTTAACCGAGCAACCAAGCTGCTTAGACTGAAAATGACAATCAGTTTCCACAGTTTCTGAGCACCCATTTTAATAATGCAGTACCAGTAGCTCAAAGGCAGTAATACAAAATACAATGCACAAATAAGGTATAACGACCGCTTGTCAGCTTCACTCGTTAACGACTCTGGCGTCCACTGAACGCCTATTACAAAGCTAAACACCATTAAGGCTAAAAAGACTAACCGATACTTAACCGTGGCTCTCATTAAATACTTATCCCTGTAGATGTTATTAACCCACGCCATATCATTATTCTGAATATAAACGAGATGATACAAGTCGTTAACATATCAGCAAACATTAGTTTCACTGCTATTGATTGGCGTGAAAATTGTTACTAAAAATTGCCGTAAATGGGGATCACGAAAAATTGCGCTTGAACAGCCAAGTTAAACCATGAATCGCGGTAGTAGGAAAAGCCATCGAATGATCGGCCTCGGGGATCACCAATAGTTTCAGTTGTAATGTGCCGGTTTGAGCAGATGGGTGAGATTGGAGTATTTGATAAAAAGCCTCAGCATCTGCAACCATCTGATGACCATCATGGGTATAAGGTGGTTTCTCTAATTCACCAATGCCAATAAACACCTCGGCAGATATTGCTGGTGTTTGACTAAAACGCTGAGCAAACTGCTGCAACAATTGTTTATTGTCGAACCATAGAGATGGGCTACCCAACACGTAATACGCAAATAGCGTTGGCTGTTCTAATAAAATATGTGCGCCGAGTAACCCGCCTAACGAATTACCCACAAAGGTATTTTGTTGTGTGTCGACTCGATAGTTTTTTTCAATAAAGGGCATAACAACCTGGCTGATAAAGGCAACGTGCCGCTTGGCCTCACCAGTGGGTAGTTTCCAACTCGCATCGTGACTTGGGGTATAGTCGCGGATCCTACTCGCCGAACCTTTGCTCGGCCTCTGATAGCCTATGGCGACTAAAATAGCTTGTTGCATCATGTTGCTGTTCATTGGAAATCGCGTCGCACCAGACACCACTTGCAAGCTATACATGGAGTCCGTCATATAGACTACAGGGTAATGATGAGTACGATTGTTGCGGTAATCTTTAGGTAGTTTGATCATCACTTGATAGTGGCGATCGCCATCGTTAAGCACAAATTGGCGGGTACGAGGAATAGTGACTACTGCAGCTGTGGAATGCACATCGACAGCGTTGCTTGGTAAGCCAGCCAGTAAAGCATCATTGTTCGCGGACTCACTGGCTAGGGATAACCAACAACATATTATCGCACCGATTAACCAAGGAGTTGTTTTCATTCATGCATCCCTGCCCTATGGTAATAAACCATTAACTCAATTCCATTTCATGCTTTGTCGTGATTATACCGCTGCAGAAATAACATAGTCAGCACTTAGCGCGATAAACAAAACCATACCTGCCCAGTTGTTGTTTAAAAAAGCCTTAAAACATGGCGCACGTTCATGACCATAAATTAACCCTTGCTGATACACAGCAAACGCAACAAAGCTGATAATGCCCAAGCCATAAATCACTCCACGCTCAGCCATCAATCCCGCCATCACAAAACACCCTAGGGCGGCAAGTTGAAATAAGCCGATAATCTGCCTATCGTAACGGCCAAATAAAATGGCGGTTGATTTAATGCCCACTTTTAAATCATCGTCGCGATCGACGATGGCATACATGGTGTCGTAAGCCACAGTCCAACACCAATTAGCCATAAATAACCACCAAGCTTCAGCAGGGACTTCGCCGAGTTGAGCGGCATAAGCCATCGGAATAGACCAGCTCCATACAATGCCCAAAAACATTTGCGGCATATTGGTAATCCGTTTCATAAACGGATACATCACAGTTAACACAATGCCAACGACAGATAGCTGCACTACCAGTGGATTGAGCCATAAGACTAAGCTAAATGCGGCGAGCCCCAACACAACAAACAACCCTAGGGCTTCTTTGGCGCTGACCACACCCGACACCAACGGCCGCATACTGGTACGTTCAACATGGGCATCTAAGTTACGATCGGCAAAGTCATTAATAATGCAACCATTAGCACGCATAATCACCACACCGACAATAAATATCAGCAAGACCTTAATGTCTGGCATACCTTGAGCCGCTAACACCAGCGCCATTAAACACGGCCACAGTAGAAGTAAGGTGCCAATGGGTCTATCGATCCGCATTAATCGTGCATATGCATGCAGCTTGTCTTGCAATCGCATTGGTGTCATCTCTCCATGATTTAGCAAACGCAACAGATTAGCAACGCTCTAGTTTTGCTAACGACACCAACAGCCATTTGATGCCGAAATCGACAAACTCAACCTGAACACGCCCTTTTTCACCTGAGCCTTCAAAGTTAATCACCTTGCCTTCACCAAACTTAAAGTGCTTCACTTTAGAGCCAACTCGATAACCGGTATCATTAAAACCATTCGGTTTAGTGGTAACCGTCGCAGGGCGAGCAGGAAAACGCTTGCTAATCGATGGCTTCACCTGAGCACGGATACGAATTTGTTCAACAAACTTTTCAGGAATTTCGTTAATAAACCGTGATGGGCTAGCATAATCTTCACGGCCATAAATACGACGCGACTCCGCATAACTGATGTACAGTTTTTGCATTGCACGGGTCATACCGACATAACACAAACGGCGCTCTTCATCTAACCGATCGCCTTCATCCAGAGCCATTTTACTCGGGAATAATCCTTCCTCTACGCCCGCCATAAACACCATTGGGAACTCAAGTCCCTTGGCCGAATGTAAGGTCATCAACTGCACTGCATCGGTAAAGGCATCCGCTTGGCCTTCGCCAGCTTCTAGTGCGGCATGGGATAAAAAGGCATTAAGCTCGCCTATGTCTTCAAGCTCTTCAGGCATTTCAAAACTGCGGGCAGCGGTAACGAGTTCGTTTAAGTTTTCAATTCGCGCTTGGGCTTTCTCGCCTTTTTCAGCCTCGTACATAGTACGCAAGCCTGAACGATCAATCACATTATCAGTCATGGTATACAGCACCATATCTGCAGTATCCGTTCGCATCGAGATGATCAGTTCCATAAAGCCATTTATGGCATTAGCTGCACGCCCAGCGAGTACTTTCTCTTCGACCAAACGCACACAGGCTTGCCAAAGTGTTAGCTCATGCTGTCTTGCGGTTGAGCGTACAATGTCCAACGTTCGATCGCCAATACCACGAGCAGGGGTATTGACCACACGTTCGAATGCGGCATCATCATCTTTGTTATTGATAAGACGCATATAGCCCATCGCATCTTTAATTTCTTGACGCTCGAAGAAGCGCAAGCCACCGTAAATACGATACGCTAACCCTTTATGTAAAAAGGCTTCCTCTAATACTCGCGATTGCGCATTTGAACGATATAGAATGGCGCACTCGCTCAAACTGCCGCCTTTTTCATGCCACTCGCTAATGCGACTGACAATGAACTTGGCTTCGTCCATCTCATTAAAGGCGCAATAGACTGAAATGGGCTCGCCATCTTTATCTTCAGTCCATAACTCTTTACCTAAACGATCAGGATTATTGGCAATCACAGAGTTAGAAGCGTTCAAAATATTCGCTGTTGAACGGTAATTTTGTTCTAACCGAATCGTTTTAGCCTCAGAAAAGTCTTTTAAGAAACGATGTAAGTTTTCAATTTGCGCGCCACGCCAACCATAAATGGATTGGTCATCATCACCGACAATCATCACATTGGCTGTTTTACCGGCTAACACACGGATCCACGCGTATTGAATCGCGTTGGTATCTTGAAACTCATCAACTAAAATATGACGGAAGCGCTCTTGATAATGGGTCAGTAAATGCGGTTTATTAAGCCATAACTCATGAGCACGTAATAAGATTTCCGCAAAGTCGACCAAACCGGCACGATCGCAAGACTCTTGGTAAATCTTATAAATGTTGAGTAAGTTTTGCTCAATCGGAAAGCTGCCTGCATCAATATGCTTAGGGCGAAGACCTTGATCTTTCTTACCATTGATATAACCCTGAGCTTGACGCGGAGGATACTGCTTCTCATCTAAATTAAGGCTTTTAAGAATGCGTTTGAGTAAACGCAACTGGTCGTCTGAATCAATAATCTGGAAGCTTTGTGGTAAATTGGCATCTTGATAATGAGTGCGCAATAACCGGTGAGCTAAACCATGGAAGGTGCCTATCCACATCCGCCCCATGTTAGTGCCCACGACCTTCTCCACCCGTTCACGCATTTCTGCTGCGGCTTTATTGGTGAAGGTGACTGCCAAAATAGAATATGGACTTTGTTGTTCAACTTGCATTAACCACGCAATACGATGGGTTAATACACGGGTTTTACCACTGCCGGCACCCGCTAACACCAACATATTTGAAAGTGGTGCGCCGACTGCCTCACGCTGCTTATCGTTTAGGCCGTCTAATAATGATGATACGTCCATTTTTCCTCCCAGAAATCTGCGAGGCATTATATCTTAAATAGCGAGATAATGGCGTGCAATACTTCACCTATTTTATATCAACAATTCCCCTAACAAGAGAGATAACCTACTCACTAAGGTAATATCAAAGTCACTAAAATCACTTACTTGTGATGATCTAACTGCTTTAATGAGAGCCTAAATTGACAAAAGAGCAAGCAAAAATTATTATACAAAATAAAGTAATTAATTAATTTTAGCCTTGAGTAAGGGACCTAATAGTTGATTAATCATTAAATTCATCGCTAAACAAACTGAATTAAGTTTGTTATTTGTGGCGAATAAGGCTCGCGAGCATGCCTGCTTATTATCAATATATTCAATGTCATTAATACTCAAAATTCCATTTGAAAAGCATTTATTACCCACAGTTTAAGCTGTATAGGTTGCCATATTGAATATAAAAGATTTAGAACTATTCATTGCTGTAGCAAAGTTAGGCAGTTTTTCTAAAGCTGCAAAATCTTTAGATACTCGCAGAGCATTAGTCAGTCGTCGTATTGGTGATATGGAAAAACAGCTTGGTGCGCCGCTATTTACCCGCACGACAAGAGTCATGACATTAACCTCAGCGGGTCGACAGTATCTTGTTCAAATCGAACCTTTAGTTAATCAATTCAATCATGCTAGTGATGTGTTCAAACATCGCCATGATGAAGTTCAAGGCAAATTACGCATTGGTTTACTGCCTTTTGTTGACAAGCTTATGGATAAATATATTGCTAATTTTATTCATGATTATCCACAAGTACAGTTAGAAGTGTTTGTTGTGCAGGGGCAAATCCAAGACCTAAAGCGCTTAGATCTAGATTGCATGCTCAATGTCAGTGATGACAGCAAAGGCAATCTTTGCGCAAAAAAACTGATTACCTTTGAACGAAAAATGTATGCCAGCAACCTTTATCTTGAACAATCATCGGTAATTGAGACCATTGATGATTTACATTACCACTCATTATTGGGGTATCGCTCTGCAGAGGGGGTATTAGAAGATAAATGGATATTTCCACATGCAGAGATTAGCAGCAACCATAAAATTATTTGCAGTGATTACAACTCCTTGTATCATTTTTGTTTAGGTGGTGCGGGCATTAGCTTATTGCCTCAGATCATTGCGGCCGAGGCCGTTGAAAGTCAGCAATTAATTAATGTATTACCTGAACTCAGTGCCGGATTCAAAGACATTAATATCATTTACCCGACAGATAGTTGTTTATCCGCTGTTGCCAAAGTCTTTGTTGAATATATGATTAATGCTGTCGCATTGGCTGAATAATCATGACTTGGCTTAATCCTAAGCAACAAGTCAAGATACTAGTTTATGGCTAACTGCTGCCCTGCACTGTCTGACGAATATTGCCATTGTTGGTATTGCGGTGCGCTGCCATCATAAAACCACACCACCGCCATTAGATTCCGTTGATGATTTGCTACAAGTAATTGTTCATTCAATTGGCCATTATTAAGCGCCCCACGTAACAAACACGACTCATAATTAACCGTAATTATCTGATTTTGTTGTTGATAATCATCACATAATGAAAAATATCCTCGCTGACTTGTAGCAAGATCCACCTGCACTAAAAGAGTAAAAGCCGCTTGTAAATCATAATCAGGATCAACGACTAAGTCATCGAGTGAAGTAGGATCCACAACAGGAATAACTATCGGCGTGGTTGGTATCGTAGTTGCTGGTGGTGTGGTGATCGGTGTAGTGATTGTCGTTGGCGGCGTGACTGACGCTTTAGAAGAGTCATCATCTCCACCACCTCCGCCACAAGCGGTCAGCAGAGCTAAAGTAGATAGACTCGCACCAGTGACAATTAACCCGCGACTTTGTTGCAGGGCCATCTTGATCTGTTGCTTAATATGCAGGGTAACAGTTGAAGTAAATCTCATATTAGTTCGCCTTCTATTTATTAGTATCATTGTTCAGTATTTTATTTTTACGTTGCATTACAGCGTCACAACTAGTCTTTAAAAATTAACTCGCTATCTGCATTGATATACCAATAAGGGTTACTATTACCGCTAGCATCGGCAGCAAAATCAACAAACTCCACATAGGTATGATCAAGTCGTTGTAGTTCAATGGGGTGTTTCCATGTGTCAGGTACTTCAATTGCCCAACTCATTCCATTTTGATCTTGAAAGTATTGTCCTAGTGCAACATTAGACGCATCGTCACGTTGACCTAAAAAGGCTGGATTAAATAAATCGGTGGGGAGTTTATTTTTTAAATGAACTTCAAGCGATCGGCCGGGATTTTTGCCGCCATTAATATTTTTAGCAGCTAAACCATGGTCAGTATTGGGTGTCGCAAAAATAAACGGATCATAAGGAAAATCAGGCATTAAGGCTTCATCAACCGCATTCACAAAGGGCACCGTCATTTGCCAGTTGGCACGATAACTGGTACCGCAACCAAG
Organism: Shewanella sp. S1-49-MNA-CIBAN-0167; assembly: GCF_040310145.1. Taxonomy (NCBI): domain Bacteria; kingdom Pseudomonadati; phylum Pseudomonadota; class Gammaproteobacteria; order Alteromonadales; family Shewanellaceae; genus Shewanella; species Shewanella sp. S1-49-MNA-CIBAN-0167. The sequence continues at coordinate 83,636 of NZ_JBEOPO010000007.1, forward strand.
TTCAGTACGGAAATATTCACAACCATTGCCTTTAGTTGCATGTTTCCATAAATCGTCACTCAGCACCATAACTGCATTAGTTTGCCCCGCTTCTAAAGGCGAGTGAGTTTGTTTCTGTCCTTGTACCGTCCACTCAATAGCTGACTCTTGTACATTATTTCGTGCTATACCGGGTAATTGAATAGCAAAACCATTGTGGTACCAAGCTCCCATAGCAACAAGTTGTGCGTTAAAGCCAACACGCCGCACTTGGTTATCTTTAACAAATTGGGTGATCCTGAGCTGCATAACGACATCGTTCATATCAAAGTCGCCTTGGTCGGGATACAAATCTTCATAAGCTAACGTCGTAAAACCTGAAGATGATGGGTAGTAAGTCATGGTGATACCCGTTTCGGTAACGGTAATAGGATAATCTTCAACTTCGCCGTCACTGACACCACCTGTAGGTAAAATATCAGCGACTGAACTTAATCGAAAACGTGACCAAGTTGGACCCGCTTTAGCCCAATTAGGCACTGATATTAGCAATGTATGGGAACCTGCACTTACAGATTGACCTGAGACGATGCGATCTTCTTCATCAAACTGGCCATCTTGTGCCCAATCAATCCAAGCATTTAAAAAACCTGCTTTTCCTTGTGTAGTCACCAGCAAAATGGCATCTTCACCAATTTCAAATCCAGTTGGCATACTGATGCCATCGTCATCATCAATACCATCACTCACATCGTCTGAAAGCGGATCTGGATAACCGTCTGATTCACTATCATTGAGTAACCCTAAAGCCATTGATCCATCAATGCCATGGCGCGCACCATTATCAGTCATAAGAGTGCCATAACTCACTGGTGCATCACCAAAATCTACCGCATCCCCAACAGGAACCTCTGCTAATGCACATCGCGCACCGTCATTGGATGTTGAAGATGGGCCATATGAAAATAGTTCTGCACTGGGTTGCGGCTGTTCAACATTGACCTTATAAACATTTCCGTTGCCATTATTACTGATATACAAATTACCTTGTGGATCAAAAAACTGGGCGCCAAAGGTAAAGTTACTATCTGAAGTAATCACTATGCCTAAGCTTTCATGCCCTCCTGTTGAAGGATCTATTGAAATTAATTCACCTGATTTGCCATTAGTCACGGCATATAAAAAGCCATTGTTTGGGTGAAATGCAAAATCGGTAATATTGTAATTGGCCATTGATTGACTGCCAGCCACCAAATCCATGGTTAATGGGACAACATTTAAATCTACCCGAAATAAACCGACTTTTTTCCTATATCCGTACCAGACGTTTTCAGTTAACGCGACATCGCCAACATAAAAATTGCCTGCAGCAGTTGCGGCAGAATCTTTAATTAATGTCAAAGGTTGAGCCTGATAGTCAGCACCTATCCGGGCCAACGTTTGATGTTGATAATCCCAGCCATAAAGGTAATTGTCGTTATAACTAAAACCCGTACCATTTAAGGCGGCATCAATGCCCATATTGCTGGATAAGGTAAGGTAGCTACCGGTTCCGAGATCGACACCATATACAATAGGCTTAGATGCTGGCGTTTGGATAATAAACGCTTCGTTTGGGCAGGCTTCAAAAGGTTCACTTGCTTGTGCAGCACTCGACATAGCTAATGTCAAAGCACCTAACGTAAAGCCTCTATAAAGGGGATAACGAGATAACATGTTAGAAAAAAGTAAATTCATATTGGTGTTCCCATCTTTCACTTATCGTAATTAATAGTAAGCAAATAACAAGCCAACATTTTAGCTGTTATATTTCAAAAACTTACATTAAATCTCGAATTGCAAATTGCAAAATAAATGCAAATTGAAAATGATTAACACATGCGAGAGGCCAAACTGAACTTATTCGGTAATATTTTAGATTTATGATGGGAGGCGATTAAAAACATCAGATTACATCAATGCATTAATCATATTAAGCCATTGATGTTGTAATTGCTGCCATTGGGTATGACGCCATAATGCTAACGTTTCAGAGTCAGTCAGGGGGGCTGGATCGGTTTGCCACTGTTGTAAAAACCTATGAATAGCTTGTTGAATGGCTTCAGCATTAGCGTGTTCAATCGTTATGCAAGCTGGACCGAGATCTCGCTGAAAATGAGAGACTAATTGATCTCCTAAACCATCTACAGAAGTCGATATTATCCATTTAGCCATGGAACTGGCTTCAATAAACACCAATCCAAAGGGTTCCCATCGTGATGGGATAATTACCGCATCACATTGGCTTAAAAAAGCAGGAACGTCATTAATGCATCCAACAATACTAACGTGAGGTAAATGCGATGCTAGCGCCTCTAGTTGTGCTAATTGAGGTCCTTCACCGCCGAGTATTAATTGACAACTGTGGACTGGAATATTCGCCATAGCTTGCAGTAACACATCAAAACCTTTCTGATGATGAAACCGGCCATATGCGGCGATAATAGGTATTCTTGGCGCAGTAATATTGTCGGGCGTTGAAAGATTATTTGAAACCATGGGAACAAATGCACTCAAGTCACGACCCTGTCCTAGCAATGCTATCGACTCCGGCTTGATTAAATGATGAGTGAGCATCCATTGTTGTTGCGAGGTTGAAATGGCAATAACAGTATCCATTAAGGCATAAGTCCATTTCAGCATACGATAAAAACGTTTCGTAGAAACAATTTGCTCATTAACAAAATGTTGGCTGTAATGATGCTCTTGAAGTAAAAAAGGCGTGCGAGGATATTGTAACTTTAAACAAATTAAGCCAATGAGTTTGCGCCAATTTGATGCCCCATGAAAACAAATAATATCAGCGTCTGTGCGAACTCGAGTCGGAACAGTTAAATCAAGATATCGCACCTCAAAATCACATTGTTTTGCTAATAATGGAGAATGGCATAACGCCTGTAACGCAAAATTAACGCCACCCATTTCAGCATCATCGACACAATGTAAAATTTTTAGTCGCATCCAAACCCTTTTGGTTAATTTAGTTCAACCCTGAGTTAAACCCTTTTATGATAAATGCTAAGTGGATCGAAATAATCATCGATCCACTTTGACGATATATCAATATTAAGGTTTATCTTCTTTTAAACCAATACTTTCCATCCAGTACTCAAAATTTACTAAATTACCAGGTAACACAACACGGCTATCAGGTTTACTTAAGCCATCAAGTTGTTTCATATATTGCTCACCGAGTTGCATACGCAATGCACTTTGACCACCTTCAGATGAAATAACCACCGCTAATCGTTCTATTGACTCGGATGTTGCTTTGGCTAAGGTCAGAATTTCTTGAGCTTTACCTTCTGCCTCATTAATGCGCCGCTGCATTTCACCTTCTGAGCGGTTAATGGTTTCCGCCATAACACCTTCTGAGCGATTAATTTTGCTCTGCTTATCACCTTCACTTTTGGCTAATAATGCCCGGCGTTCACGCTCGGCATTCACCTGCATTTCCATGGCATTTTTAACCGTTTCAGGTGGGGTAATATTTTTAATCTCATAGCGGTGCACTCGAATGCCCCACATAGAGCCTGCTTCATCGAGTACTTCAACCACTTTGGCAGAAATCACATCACGCTCTTCAAAAGTGCGATCTAAATCTAAGGTACCAATCACAGAACGTGTGGTGGTTTGAGCTAGCTGAATGGCAGCATAACGGTAATCGGTAATCCCATAACTGGCTTTAACGGGATCGATAACCGAAATATAGATGACCCCGTCCACTTCCACATTCACTTCATCACTGGAGAAACATTCTTGCGGCGGTACATCAATGGTCTCTTCCTTTAAATCGTGGATGTAAGCCACTTTATCAAAGAAGGGGATCAGTGCATGAAAGCCTGCATCTAAAGTACTGTGATATTTCCCTAGACGTTCAACAATATAAGCCGATTTTGTCGGTACAAGACAGATAGACTTAAATAATTTCAGCACAAAAATAGCAAAAATAACACCCCAAATTGCCATTACAATAAGATCAGTATCAATTCCGTTAATCGACATTAGCGCGCTCCTTTGGCTGATGAATTTGATACCGCATGAGTCACTTGCTCCATACCTTCAAAAAAGCCTTCTAACTTGGCCATTTCTGCAGGAACAACCGACACTTGAGCCTCAGAGAGGATCTTACCGACTTGGCCAATAAACTGCTCTTTAAGCAACATATTCATCGCATCATTACCGCCATTCACCGTTAAGGCTTTACAGATCATTTCCATGGCTTCAGCCTTAGCGGTAGCAATAATCGAGATTTCTTGACCTGTACCTAAAGCTTCATTAATGCGCTTCTGTTTTTGGCCTTCCGATAAATTAATCGCTTCTTGACGTTCGCCTTGCGACATATTGATCATTGCCGCTTTTTCAGCATTGGCTAAGGTGATCTCTGCACGCTTTCGACGCTCTGCTTCCATTTGTTTTTCAAGGGTGTGAATAACCTTCTGCGAAGGTGAGATATTTTTAATCTCATAGCGTAATACTTTGATCCCCCAAGGATCAGAGGCTTTATCAATCTCACGCACAATTGATTCGTTTAAACTGTCACGTTCTGAAAACGTTTGTGACAAGGTCAGCTTACCAATTTCTGAACGCATGGTTGTTTGCGCTAAGTTAACCGCCGCGCGGCGATAGTTTTCAATACCATAGCTAGCCAGCTTCCCGTCCATCACTTTAAGATAGACTAAACCGTCGACTTCCAATTGGGTATTATCTTTTGAAATACAACTTTGGGGTGGAACATCAAGCACTTCTTCACGTGTGTCGTGTCGATAAGCGACGCGATCGACAAAAGGAATAAGAAAATGAAACCCCGGGTTGAGCACGCTACGAAACTTACCTAAACGCTCAATCACATGAACTTCACGCATTGGTACAATTAACATGAGTTTGAACAAAATAAACATTACGAATAAAAAAACGATTGTTAACACAAACATATCTACTTCCTTTTAATCTGACTTTCCTAGATAACGCTTAACAGTCATCACGACACAATAATCTAAATTTATAACATTAACATTTTAGATAACAATAAATAGCTATACCGGATCAATGATAGGTTCAACAACAAACGCAATATTTTCCCGACAAATGATCCTTACTTGGGTACCCTCTTTTATCACAGTACCATCTCCTAAAGCCGTCCACTCAGAACCCAAGCAGCTAATTCGACCTGTCTGTTGGCCTGGGCCAATGTCTTGCTTCACGATAGCGACTTGATTGTAGAGATCCACTTCTTCATCGGTATTATCCACATGAGAATCTCCCCCCACCAAACGTTGAGTCACATGACGAAAACTCAGCAACAGCACCATCGAGGCCATAAACCATAGTGTCATGCTTTGCACCAAGCCATCGATAATACCAACAGCCAGTGCTGATGCGACGATAACGCATGCCGCACCTAATAAGATAACAATGCCACCCGGAATAATGATTTCTGATAGCATCAATAACAGTCCAAGTACTAGCCAGACTGCGATTGGATTGGCAATCTCCATATTCTCCCCCATAAAATGACAATGTCTGTAGATTGACTATAACAGCTTTATTTATTAATGCGACATATTATGTCAAACAAGTCAGCTAATATAAACGTGATAAACGATTCATCAATTTACCTTTTCCTCGAAAATGAGCTGCCGCTAACAAGGTCAGTATTTCTGCTGAGTCACACCTTATTTATAACGACTATACGATTGATATAACATAACAGCACAAACTAATAGTCATTATGTGTAACATCAAATTAACAGTATGAATACCTGTCACATGATTATATCGATGATGAAAACAATGAAATCGTCACATTCTTGCCAGTTTTAATTGTGCTTTATCAAAATATTGAATATATTGCGCCCCATTGTGCACGATCGGGAATAATAGATCATAAAATTACCCTCGGTCGATCTAAAACTTACTCTTAAACTGTCAAAACTGGTGTATCTGGCCAGCTAACTAACCGGAAGAAAAATGAAAAAACTCTGCCTTTTAGCCACACTCGTACTCTCACAAAATGTTTTTGCTGACGATTTAGTCCAATGGTGGGATGCTAGCGCTACTGTCCTGCATGGCGAAAACTATGACTTAGCCCCATCAGAAAGACAAACAACCATTACCCTAGAGACTGCCGGTGGCTGGAAGTATGGTGATTGGTTTATGTTTCAAGATTTTATTAACTTTAACGGTAATAATAACGGGGTTGATAGCACGACTTATGGCGAAATTTCACCTCGTTTTAGTGCTAGCAAAATATTGGGTCAGCCCGTTAGCTTTGGTGCGATAAAAGATGTCTCTTTAGCATTAACTTACGAAGAAGGTGAAGGCCCAGTTAACAGCATGCTTTATGGTATCGGTTTAGACTTTGACGTGCCATTTTTTAGCTACTTACAATTGAACACTTACCGTCGAGATGCAATAAGCAGTGGTAACATCAGTGATGGCTGGCAGTTCACTCCGGTATTTAGAATAGACATGCCTATTGGTAATGCTAATATTATCTTTGATGGCTTTATTGATTGGGTATTTTCTGCCGATAACAACGGCTACGACGAAAACCTGCACATCAACCCGCAAATAAAATATGACTTAGGCAAAACGCTGTTTGGTGATCACAAACAAAACAAGCTATTAGTGGGTTTTGAATATGATTACTGGCAGAGTAAATATGGCGTTGCGGGTATCGACCAAAATACCTACTCAATCATTGCGCAGTATCATTTCTAATCAGCGCGACAATTGATAAAAATAAGCTAACAAAAAAGGTGCCTAGGCACCTTTTTTAATGGTTATTTTTTAACACTAACAGTTTTAACACATCGCTTGTTATAACGCGTGGTTAAAAGCGTTAACTTAAGCTAGCAATTTTTTCGCTGCTGCTACAACAATAGACACTGCACTAACTTCGGTCTTCTTCATTGTCGCTTCATCAGGAATTTCTTGCTCTGTGCGGTTTACGATAACACCCGCAACACAGGCTGCACGCCAACCTTGAGTCGCACACATGGTAAATAGTGTGGCTGATTCCATTTCATAGTTCAGCACACCCATTGATTGCCATTCTTTCATTGAACCAACAAAACGCTGAGTAATACGACCAGACACAGTATCGTAACGCTCTTGGCCAGGATAGAAGGTGTCAGAAGATGCAGTAATACCTACGTGTGGCTCCACGCCAGCATCACGACATGCTGCAACCATTGCAGTAGTACAATCAAAGTTAGCTGCTGCAGGGAATTCTAGCGGTGCAAAATGCAGACTAGCACCATCTAAACGCACTGATGCTTGAGTCACAATCACATCACCCACATGCACATTTGGTTGAATAGAACCCGTGGTACCGACGCGCAAGAAAGTTGTCACACCCAATTGAGCCAATTCTTCAACCGCAATAGACGTTGATGGTCCGCCTATACCTGTTGAACAAACAACCACAGCTTTGCCATCAATATAAGCTAAATAGCTGGTATATTCACGATGACTTGCTAAGAACGTTGCGTTGTCCATTAATTCGGCAATACGCTTAACACGTTCTGGATCACCAGGAACGATTGCTAAGGTAGCACCATCTAACATTTTTTTAGTTAATCCTAAATGAAATACATCGGACATTGTGAAAACCCCTTTCAGTTTTGAATATTAAATTCTTATAACCCAGACTGTAACCTAGTATTTAGGGGGATAAGGTTAACTTGATCACATATATATTCATAATAGTTAATATTCTTTCGTTAAATTATTACTAATATATGTCCAAATCCCGCCAAATTCATAAATAACACATTGGTTTCATCATAGTTGAAGGCCGACAAAAACAACAAATTATTTATCTAATACGAAAACCATTAACGTGATTTACATCAAGTTAACCTCACAAAAATGGTTTCAGGCTGAAGGTAAGCATAATCACTGAGCATAAAGTTAATCAGTATTCGATTCAACAAACAGGTCTCATTTTTTAAAATGTATTGATTCACAACTAGAACTCATTTCTACTGAAATAGCATGGCGTAAATGCAGATTGAAATGATGCTATTGATCGGTTCAATATGAGGTCGCAATCCTCTAACTAACGTTAAGAAGTCACTTATGTTTGCAAAGTTGCGAGATTTGATGAGCAAGTTACTGAACGAGAGACACACAGTAGCAGTGATACAGAAACCGAGTTAAAACTAAGAAAATTGATGGCAACTGATGGAAATTGAAGCAAACTGACAGATTCCATCTTAAATAACAGATAGTTGAGATTTAAAGCACCATCAACAACAAAGCTAAATTTAGCCACAAATAGAAATAAAGGACGCTAGCGCGTCCTTTGAGCCTGTCAATAATGTTGTCGTCAAACTAATCCATTAGTTAAAGGTAATAGTCTTTGAGTGGTGGAAAACCATTAAAACATACTGCTGAATATGTTGTAGTGTAAGCACCCGCAGTTAACCAATACATGCGATCACCAATAGCAAGATCAACGGGTAAGCCGTAACTGTACTGCTCATACATAATATCGGCGCTGTCACAAGTTGGCCCTGCAATCACACACTTATCTAACTCACCTTTACGATCAGTATAAATTGGAAACTTAATCGCTTCATCCATGGTTTCAATTAAACCAGAGAACTTACCCACATCAGTAAATACCCAGCGCTCTAATGCCGTGTGCGACTTACGTGAAATCAACACCACTTCTGATATGAGTACACCGGCATTTGAAATCAATGAACGACCAGGTTCTAGAATAATTTCGGGTAATTCATCACCAAAATCTTCTTCTAAAAAATGCTTAATCTGCTGTGCATAAACACCTAACTCATTGGTTTTATCAATATAGTTTGCAGGAAAACCACCGCCTAAATTGATCATCTTTAGCACGATACCGTGTTCTTCTTTTAAACGGTCGTAAATGCTTTTCACTTTGCCGATGGCTGAGTCCCACGCACCGATATCACGTTGTTGCGAACCTACATGGAAAGAAATGCCATGGGGTTGTAAGCCTAACTCTTTTGCCAATACCAATAAGTCGTAAGCCATTTCATTCTGGCAACCAAACTTACGTGACAAAGGCCAATCTGCCGTGTGTGTGCCTTCGGTTAAAATACGCAAGTACACTTTTGAACCTGGAGCTTCTTCTGCAATCATGCGTAAATCGGCTTCAGAATCTGAAGCAAACATGCGCACGCCTTGCTGATAGAAAGATCGCACATCGACACGTTTTTTAATGGTGTTGCCGTAGCTAACACGATCAGTCGAAACGCCAATCGAGGTCACCATTTCAAGCTCGTAAATGGATGCGATATCAAAATTTGCGCCTTTATCGCGCAACAAGGTTAAAATCTCTTTGGCCGGATTTGCCTTAACCGCATAATAAATAGTGGCGAAAGGAAAATTGTTAACCATATCATCGTATTGTTTCGCAACGATTTGGGTGTCAATAACTACAAATGGCGTTGGCTTATCTTTGGCAAATGCCTCAATGCGGTCAAACGTGTCCTTGTCATAATAATCTGCAACATCAATCGATTGAAATTGGCTCATTAGGCCGGTGCCTCCTGTTAGTTGGGCGGTAAAAGTGTCATTAAGCGTCGGTGTAAACATGCGCAGTAAACGATATTTTCAACTAATACGCAACGAATTTTTATGCAAAAAGTGTACTTTTTTATTCTTGAAGGAATATCAATAACATTCAACACATCACCCGCTTAATGACCCAGGTTATTGAGTTGTTTCTCCGCTTGAAAAGTATAGACATTACCGAAAAAAATGCGCGATAAATGACAGAAAATACTTTCACTTTAACGACACTTAACTGTAGGCTAAGATTTAGCCCTAAGTGTGAAAAGTGGTTGTCATCCAAGTTGATAACGACTCAATACGTTTCAATAAGGAACATAGAATGAACGAACCCAGTTTAGATCAAGAGCTCCAACAACTTCAAAATGTTTATAGTGTCATCACTGAGTTTGTTATTGAATACAGCTTTCAAATCGCTGGGGCGATTATCATTTTCTTATTGGGACTTTGGGTTGCAAACAAAGCTGCCAATATTGTCGCCGCGCAACTGAAAAAACATCATATTGATATCACCCTAAGTAACTTTGCCTCCAACTTGGTCAAAATCATTATTATTGTGATGGTCGCCGTGATCTGTTTGGGTAAACTGGGGATTAGCGTAACACCAATGGTGGCTGCGATAGGTGCTGCTTCACTGGGTGCGGGCTTGGCATTGCAAGGTATGCTTTCTAATTATGCCGCCGGCATTACCATTATTGTCACCCGCCCTTTTGTGGTAGGAAATACGATTGAAATTAAAGATGTCAGCGGCGTAGTAGAAATCATTAAATTGGGCCAAACCATTTTAAGCAATGAAGAAGGTGAGCAGATCAGCATCCCGAACAAACATATTGTCGGGGAGATTTTACATAATTCATTCGCTTACAAACTGGTTGAAAACAAGTTTAATATTGATTACCAAGCTGATGCCGATCATGTGATCCAATTAATTAACCATGTACTTGCCACTGCTCCTGCTATTTATAAAGACAAAAAACCGTTGGTCGGTATCAATGGGTTTAATCCTATTGGCATGGAGGTTGGCGTGCGTTATTGGGTGCCAACAAAAAGCTACTATGAACAAAAGTACCAAACTAATTTAGCCATCATTAAAGCGTTAACAGCAGCCAATATCACTATCCCTTGCCCAGTAAAGGAAATTCATTTACAGCACTAGTATTTACCGCACTAGGATTTATAGCACTAGGATTTATAGCACTAACAGTGAAGGCCACTATAGCGGCCTCCCATGGTGGCCAGCACAAATAACAAAGCCACTTCAACATGCTCGTTTCAGAGCTCCCATAGGATAATGGAACAAGGCAGTGATTGAAGATAAGAGAGCGTCGCTTCGCGACTGATAGGTTCTAGGAACTCGCAAGCTCGCCAGAGGGCGGTGCTTCGCCCCTTCTAGGTGCTAGGTTTTAGGCACCTAGGATCTAGAAGCGTAGCGTCCTCGAAGACCGCAGGTCGTCCTAGCAGCCGCAGGCGCTCTATTCCTAAAATCTAGCATACCTAAGGTCGCTCTAGCAGCTGTAGGCAGCCTCGTTATTATCTGAATTCGGGTTACGATTCATATAGGTTAATCAGCCAGATGGATTATTTCAAACTTGTTGCATAATCGATAATACTGCGACGGTATAATTCCAATAATGCGATATTGTTGACCGCGACACCGACCTTTTGTGGTGCCTTATCCATCCATTCATCGTGTGGATAAACACGGCTATCCAACTTCTGAATGGTCATCCCTTCGGCAACACCATCGGTAACGACCCGTATTGGTCCTTCTCTTAGGGTGAACAGCTCGGGATTGATCACATAGGCAATAGCCGATGGATCATGCACATGGCAAGCCTCTAGACCCACTTTTTCACTATAAAACCTCAAGTAGAACCGGCTAATGTCCCAGATAAACTGCCCTACTTCACCAGCATCATCGCGCAATTGATCAAGATACTCACGGGTGAAGAAGCTTTGCTCGGTCACATCTAAACCAATCACTACCACAGGCCAAGAGGCAGTGATCACGATATCCGCAGCATGGGGATCATCATGAATATTTGCTTCGGCAAACGGAGTCACATTACCGTGGTGATTATTCTCACCAAAGGCGCCGCCCATAATAACGACCTCTTTAACTAAATCAACAATGCTGGGATCGGCTTGAAGTGCTAGTGCAAGGTTAGTTAACGGACCGATGGCCACCAAGGTAATTTCTCCTGGTTCTGCCTTAATGGTATCGATAATGTATTGATAGGCAGGACGAGGGTCTGCTTGGCCCTCAATATTTTCAGGTACTTTTACATCTCCCAAACCACCTTCACCATGAACCACCACAGTTGGACCTACCGGAGGTCGAATAATGGGCTGACTCGCACCAGTAACGACATCGGCTTGTAATTGATATTTCTGCTTAATATATAGCGCGTTACGGGTCGCGTTTTCGATGGTTGCATTACCATAAACCGTGGTGATGGCCTTAAGTTCAATATCTGGATGTGCTTGGGCAAACAAAATAGCAAATACATCATCAATACCGGGATCTGTGTCTAATATAATTTTAGTTTTCATGGGGAGCACTGTCCTGCTTTATTTAGTGAATCGATACACTATAAGGTGTTACTGAATATCCTGCGATGATACTCACAGGCCCTTCAATGCATATCAACAAGATATTCGAAGATGATTAGCGACTGCAACAAACAAACTGTTACAGGGTCCTGAGACTCATTAAAGCCCTTGGCACTATACAAAAATAGTGCCGTAAGAAGTGTGATTGCTCGTCAAACTTTTACCTGTAAGTGAACTTAATGGTTCACTTACAGGTGTGCAACCGGCTATGACAAATGCAATCGAAACAGGTAAGTTTGCTCCTAGTTTGCCATTAGCCTTTAAAGCAGCGCGATTGTTTAAGTTACCCATTGAAAATATTTTTGAAGACGAGCAATAGCCAAGGCTGTCACTAAGCGGAAAAACACTGGCCAGTTAATTCACCTATTCGATTAAACTGGCTAATATTATTGTAAACGCCGCTACAAGCCCCGTTGCCATTCTTGTCGCAACGGGATAATTCCGTGTAATGCCTGCTCGATTTGGGCGACTAATGCAGACTTATCTTTACCTAAAATACCTTTAAGCACTAGGTAGTTCGAGGCGTGATCAGAACGAAAAATCGTTTTATCCAGCTTAAGGTGACTTAATAAGGTGTGCATCTCTAACAGTAAACCGCTTTGATCTGGCAATACAAACTGACCATCAAATACCTCATCCATTCGCTCTGTTCCCAGCGGTAATGTCACCACCAGTGTCGATAAATAGTCGGGTTGAGCAGCATTCATTAATTCAGCCGATGCAATCGCGTGTTGACGAGATAATTGCACCCCACCTAAGCCCATTAAAATCATTACTGATGATTTGATGCCTGCTTGGTTAATTTTCTGCAGCGCAGCTATGGATGAGGCAAACGTTTCGCCTTTATTAATTCGTTTTAGCACTTCGTCATCACCACTTTCACAGCCAATATACAAAATGGATAAGCCCATTTCCCGTAATTCGGATAATTGCTCGACCGTTTTATTATTAAGGTTTCGCGGTAAACAATAGCTGCTAATCCGGGTCACTCGAGGTAGATGAGTATTAATGAGTTCGCAAATGGCTTTTAAACGATTAAACGGTAACGTCATCGCATCACCGTCAGCAAAAAAGACCCGACTAAATGGATAACCAGATGCGGCTGCCGTAAGTATATCCAGTTCAATTCTATCGAGCTTTTGTGCTCGAAACTGTTTTTGAGGTTGGGTATACATGTCGCAAAAACTACACTGATTCCAGCTGCAACCATTGGTGACCTGTAAAATTAATGACTTCCCCTCTGAAGGTGGGCGAAATACTGGTTCAATGTAATTAAGCATCTGAATATCCATATTGATGTGAATGTGAGCTCGCCTTAACATAACTCGGAGTTTTTATACTAAAACTGTTCAAAAAACTATCATTCAAAAGTTTTATCGTTATAGTAATACAGTCAACAATTAATAAACAATTTAAAAGACTTAGGTGAAAGGATTATGACTCAAGTTGCATATCAAATAAATGATCGACGTAACAAGGATGTACTGAATCACGACGAGCATTGGGATTTAACCACCGCGGATCAAAAACTCGCACTTTACGACTTACATCGCTATGGCTACCGATTATTATTTGTGCGTCATATGCCCAGAGGACCTGTGGCTGTCATTTGCCAGCAAGATGATATTGCTGCTATTTATGCTGACGGTGAAGTCGATTTACGGCCCCAAATAATCCTTAGATAATCTCACTAGACGCTGCTTAAAACGCTCATCAGCGTTATATTAAAACCTACAGAGCTTATCGGTAGGTTTTTTTAGGTCGATGTTATGGCTTTCGAGTCAATTTATACACAGCTTCATTAAGCCAAGGAACCTGTTTATTAACAAACCTCGGATTATCGGCCAACACGTCCACGCACTCCAGTAATTCAATATTGAAATAAGGCCTTAAATAGGTTTCAACCCAACTTGGACTGACTGCAAATGGTGGCCCTTTTAGGCTCTCTTGTGGGTAATCAAGGGTAATGAGTAATCCACTGACATTGGCAGGAATAAGCGCAGCGAGTGCTTTAACATACTGTTGACGCATTGCTTCTGGCCACGCAATCAGCGCAGCGCGATCGTAAAAACCACCAATAGATGTTGTTACACTTGTGGGCAACGTAAAAATATCACCTTGATATAAGGTCACTTGATCTGTGGAGAATACCGCGTGATCATCGGTATGGGTAACTTGATAAGCAAGATCATTATCTGTAAAAAATTGTTCAACGGCTAAGGTATTTAATTCACACCCCAGCACCGTATGACGTTTCTCGGCCAAATAAAACATATCCAACGATTTGCCACATAAAGGAACAAATACCTTACTATTTTCAGCCAAGCCTATACGCGGCCAATATTTTACTAAAAAAGGGTTCACTTGGTATTGATGAAAACCGATTTGTTGTAATTGCCATTTTTCATGCCAAAAGCTGGGTTCCATGATGCTATTCTTCAGTCAAGTTGCTAATGAGATACTGGCTACTTTAAAGACTAAAAAAACCGGATGCAACCTCCAGTGATGATTTGGCATTCCGCTGACTAGGCTTTACCGCCTAGGGTCATTTGCACTTGTTTTAACCAACGACAGTTTTCACATTGACACTTTCGGCGCGACATATGATGTGGACTTAAATTAGAGTCAATATAATCAACCGCTATTAATAATTGCTGCGTTAATTGCTCAATCGACTTCAACTCAAGTGCGACCATTTCATCATTATGATTAATCCACAAACACTCTTCACCCTGATGACAGGTAATGCATTGCTCATCACTATCATTAAAAAACACCGCATGGGGGCAGTGGGTCACTTCCATTGATTGTAAAATTCGCTGCCGTGGGAACTTAAATAGCTGAATAAGCTCAGCTTTATTGATATTATTCATAATAACCTCTCGCCATAAGCGTTAATTAACTCTTGCTGTAATAGTACCGAGTGTAGATCCATTTTGATTTGATATAGGTCAAGGTTTACTTATCGGTTTTTTTTAGCTAGGAAGCTGCCATTTATAAATAAAAAGCGCTGATTGGTGAAAATACTGTGGTGGTTTTTAGATAAACAGGTGGCTTTATTTAAATAGACCGCGCTGGTGTTTGAATAAAATGGCTTGTTTTAAATAAGAAGCACTTGCCGCAGTAAGGCTAATCAAGGTTTAATGAACTAACCGTCAACGGAGGTTTACTTTGCAAACACCGCAACTCCAACATTTTTATATCAATGAAGAACAGTCTATCTACCTGCTAAGCGCCAATGACGCTCGCAAGCATAAGGCTTGGATCCGCCTGTGTAAGCAACAGTTGAGTAAGCTGGGATACCAGCACATTGAATTTATTGGTAAGGGAGCCTATGGTTTTGTTTTTGCGGGGATCAATGAGTTTGGCCAGTCACACGTGTTTAAATTCTCAAGGGTAAATTTACCTCAAAGTGTCCAAGATAGGCTAGAAGAAGAAGCCTATATGCTTAGCCAAGTAAAACATCCCAACGTACCCGAAGCGATTAAATTTGAACGCGTCGGTAAGCAAGGTATTTTAGTGATGGAGCGGGCTAAAGGCGAAGACCTCGACAAAATTTGCCAGCGATTAGGGGCTTTGCCACCGATAATGATCGTCAGTATTGCAAGGCAATTGGCGAATATTTTATATTATCTGCGTAAGGGTAAACCGTTAGTTCATGGCGATATTAAGCCGTCTAACCTAGTTTATGACATTGAAACCGACAAATTATCATTAATCGATTGGGGCTCTGCGGTCTTTGCTCAGCGAGATGAACACAACCGCGCGGTTGATGACAATGTCATGTCATTACTATCAAGCGATCAACAGCATACTAATGCGCGCATGGGGGATGTGTATTTTATTGGTGACGAACAACTTAGTGGCGCGTTATCAACCCCACGATTTGACGAGCAAGGCGCTGCAGCAACCTTGTATGCACTCGCATCAGGACAAATTAGTCGTTTCGGCAAAAAAGTCATTCCCGCCACCAGCATCGGACTGCCCATCGAGCTGGCAAAAACACTTGATGCAATGCTCAGTGATGATGTTGAACGCCGTAATCTGGCGGGTGATTATTTTCTCAAAAGTCTGCGCCACAGCCATAGAATGCATTTACCGATATTATCAACCCCTCCGTTAACACCAGATATTCCGGTGTGGGCTCAACCGCGATCAAAAACAGTTGAAACAGTGAGTTACAGTTCGCGGAAATCGTTTTTAAAAGAGCACAATACCCAAGATCCTATTGCCAAAATGGATGATGTGCAATTAGATAAATATTATCGTAATTTTATGGCGGGCATGGCTGATACCGAAAAAGGCTTTATTGCCGCAGTGGGTCGTCTGGCACAATATCCTATTGTCGGTGGACTGGTGATACATTGGCAAAAATCTGGCGTGTATATCGACTCAAATTTAGCGATCTACGATCCCGATACGAAAGCGCCGTTAATATTGGCGGTTAATAATATGGTGACGATGGCGCGGGGAATTAAACGAATTGGGGTGTTTAAAGCTTGCTTCTTTAATGCCAAAGACACCTTACACCTTGAGCGAAAAAGTACTGAGCATCAATATAAAATAACCGGTGAACTGCAAATGCCTTTTGAAGTCGGCGATGTGCCCACCTTAGAAGACAAATCTCGCCTTCACTCGTACTTTGAAGACGGTAAAGATCCGGAAGAAAACTTGGAACTACCAGCAGAAATTATGACCGAGCTAGGGTGGTTAAATCAAATCCATCACACCGGTTGTATTATTTTTGAAGCGTTACCTAATCACTTAAAAATTCACAGTTATTTACGATTATTAAATCCACGTAAACAAGCTTCATTCCGAGCTAGTTTAGATCGCATTATTGCTCAGGCGAATAAAATTCAAGGTCATGGCATTTCGGGGTTTATGAAACTGCCCTACAAAAATACCCGTCAATTTAGCCATATCGAGCGTAAAGCAGATGATTTCTATCCTAAAAATCCTAAAGTCATCACTCACAAACCTATTTTGCTCAATACAAAAGTGTCACACACTTAAAACACAAACTAGGTTATTGCTGTGATACACACAAATACGCGAGCTCTATAGGTCGCGTATTATCAACATTTAAATCAACAGCACTTAAATTAGTAGTGCTTAAATTGGCGAACCTGGTGGCATGTCCACAGGCTTGGCAATTAATCGGTAGGTCGAATCCGTCATTCCTTTGGTAATACCTTGGAACAGCCAATCATAATGCGCCGATTGATAATCACTACCACGATTACTGCGCCGTTTAAGCTGCTTGACAATATAGTCGACTCTGGCGGCTAACTGCGCTTTTACTTCCGGGGCGGTTTTAGGATTGTGGTAAGCCGCTAATAGACTGTCAATAACCACCGCATTCACCCGCATTTGTATTGCTAAGCCTTGGCCACTCGGTAAATCTTGGTATAAACTCATGCCAACAAGCTTATCGATTAATTGAACCACCGACAGCTGCTGACTATCGCCCATATAGGCCTGACTGACTCGATTTAAACGCTCAGGCGTTAATAGTTGCGACACAATATGGCGACTCATCACTTCTGCCATGGCCACCGGATCGGTGATAACACCTAAGTTTGATCCAAAACTTTCGCGTGTTTTTTGATAATTACCCGCTTTAGGCACCAATGCTTGTAACACATTATTGGGTACCAATAAGCTTGAGTTTTGTAAACTCGCCAGTAATGAATCGAGTGCAGCAAGTTGCATTTTGGGGCGAATATAATTCCAACGAACACCAGCACCGACCTGTTGATAGCTGTAATCAGCACCGCCAATCCACTTTGCGGCGGCTTCTATTTGGTAACGAGTGAGCAAGTAAAGAGGCACAAATACATCCGCTAATTCGCCATGAGGCTCACCCGCTAATAAAGCATCTGAATTAAAATCGTCAATGACTTTACGGCGCACCGCCTCTAACCGCAGTAGCTCCGCGACAGCATCGTTACCACGATCCCATAAGCTGGCATATGCATTGCTGGCGTTTGCGCTGCGGGAATCTGCTTCGCCAATATACCGAAAACCTTTACTCAAGGTCGAGGTTAACAACGCATCAGCCTGTGAAGGGTCACCATAACCATAGGCTATGGTGTATTTGTCCCACTCGCCAATCCCTTCCCTGTATGGCGCTGAGATATCTATTTTATCGCCTTGAATACTCACATAGGGGTGCGGATAATCCATCACAGAGGCATTATCGTTTGTTGATGCGGCAAAATTATGATCAAGGCCTAATGTATGGCCAACTTCATGGGCAGCTAGCTGACGAATACGCGCAAGTGATAATGCCATTGCCGCATTATCCGCGGCGTGTCGATCTGGCCAGCCTGCGGTAAGCCCGCGCGCAATGAGATGGTCTTGACGAACTCTTAAGCTGCCGAGCGTGACATTACCTTTAATGATCTCACCGGTACGAGGATCGGTAACAACGGCGCCATATGACCAGCCTCTCGTGGCACGGTGCACCCATTGGATCATGTTATAGCGCATATCTTGAGGGTCTGCGCCTTCGGGGAGTAATTCAACCTTGAAGCCATCAATAAAACCGGCATTTGTAAAGGCCGTTTCCCACCAGCGGGCACCCTCGAGTAATGCACTTCGAATAGGCTCTGGAACACCTGGGTCGAGGTAATACACAATAGGGGTCACCACCTTACTGGGCGCGTCTCCTGGGGTCACTTTTTCTAATCTGTGACGCAGCAAATAACGTTGCGTCAGCGGTTGATCGATGGCGGTTGAATAGTCAAGATATTGATCGGACCAATAACCGCTCATGGGATGATAACGGCGGGGCTGGTAGCCAACATCAGGGAGTTGCACAAATGAATAACGCACCCGCACCGATAACAATTTACCGTCTGGAGTAACTTGCGCCACTTGTTTGCCCGCTTTGTTGGCCTTAAAGGTTAAATTAACATCAATATCGGCATTACGTTCAAACGACTTAATCCCTTGGGGTAAAATCACTGAGCGGCTGCTGTCTAAGCTGTACTCACCTTGTTTGGTTGCCGCTAATACATCAGACACCCCATGTAAATCATCGATCACTAAGTCATTAATTGCGACTATCGCCGTTTTACCTTGCACTAATTTACCCCGCCATAAAATCGACTCGGCAAAAGCTTGTGTTACGGCTTGACGTTCGGCAACGTTATCACTGGAGGCGCGAAAATGGGTATTAAGCTGCTTTAACACGACATAGGGGCCATGTTGCTCAAACTGTACCATCCGAGTTTGGCCTAGCTGGCCACGGTCTAAGCCAATATCGTTTGAACCGACGCCATGGGGTAAGCTTGTGATCAATAGAAAGGGTTGATTAAGCTTATCCGCTTGCAGGTACAACTCTGCAGATTTGGCGTCATAAAACAGATTAATAAAGCCTTTTGCCGCTTCAGCACTCTTAATGATTTTTCGAGCGGCATCGCTGGCCGCTATCGCACTGTGAGAAAGTAACGTTACTGGTGTAATAGCCAGCAACAATGCCAATGAAATACTGCGGCGGATCATAATTAATTTCCCTGTCGTTAATACCCTATCGTCGAAAAATACTAATCGTCTTTATGATTATTTTTATAATTAATCCAATGAGATAAAGTTTCAAATAATTCGCTAAGCACTATCGGCTTAGTAATGTGTGCATTCATACCTGCGGCTAAACTTTTTTCTTTATCACCCGACATGGCATGTGCTGTCATGGCGATGATGGGCATCTGTTCTTTGTTGTAACGTTTGCGTAATTCAGCAGTAGCGGTTAATCCATCCATGATCGGCATTTGAATATCCATTAACACCGCATCAAACGGCTGAGAGTCAATCATATCTAATGCGACTTGACCATTATCAGCAATCACCACTTCATACCCGGCACTTTTGAGTAATTCAGATGCCACTTGTTGGTTGATCACGTTATCTTCGACCAACAAGATCAAACCCGATGCCTTAGTAGGTTCAGCTTCAATAATCACCGGCATGGAATTAAGCTTAGGCTCTTTGGCAAAGGCGTTAATAATCTCATCAAATAATGCCGACGCTTTAAACGGCTTTTGTAACACCGCATAAACCGACTTTGTTTGCAGCTCATGGTCTAATGGCTCTGCGGCATAAGCGGTCATTAACATAATGATCGGCCGTTTTGCTAAGCTACCATCTTCGACCATTTTATCAATCGCCGTGATAACCTCGCTGCCGTTCATTTCTGGCATCATCCAGTCTAACAACAATAAATCGACCGGTTTTTTACGCAACATATCCAGTGCTTTTGGGCCACTGTTAGCTGAGTTCACCCCAAAACTAAAATCTTTCATCAATGCTGAATATATTTGTAATGCGCTTGGGTTATCGTCAACCACCAGTGTAGTGAGATTATTTAATTGTTCTGGAACCACAAGTGGTTCGACGACTTGTTCCTCGGCAATTTCAAAACTAATCGTAAAACTGAACTTACTGCCCGTGCCCATTTCAGACTCAACTTGCATAGTGCCGCCCATCATGGACACCAAATGTTTACTAATCGACAAACCTAAGCCTGTACCGCCGTATTTACGCGTGGTTGAGCCATCGGCTTGCGAAAAGGCATCAAACAGCATTGCTTGATGATCTTTATTAATACCAATACCGGTATCACGCACCCAGAACTTCAGCGTAATACGGTCGTCACGCTCACCCACGTCTTCACAACCCAGCTCAACCTCACCCGTTTGGGTAAATTTAACCGCATTGGACAATAAATTGACTAAAACTTGGCCTAAACGCAGCGGATCACCGTTTAAAATTAATCCCGCCGTTACCGGTGCATATAGCAAGAGTTCAACGCCTTTTTCTTGGGCTTTAATGGCATTAATATCAATCACATGATCAAGCACTTTATCCAGTGGAAAAGCGACTCTTTCTAGCTCTAATTTGCCAGCCTCGATTTTCGAAAAATCTAAAATATCATTAATAATTCGCAGTAACGATTGGGCCGAAAACCCTGCTTTATTAAGATAATCTTGCTGCTGCACGGTTAAACTTGTGCGTTGCGCCAACTGCAACATCCCAATGATGGCATTCATTGGAGTACGAATTTCATGACTCATATTGGCCAAAAACTCACTCTTATACATGTTGGCTAATTCGGCTTCTTGTTTTGCTTCAAGTAAGGCAACTTCATTACTCTTCTGGCGAGTAATATCTTTATGAGTACCTAGCATGCGCTTGCTGCAACCGTCCTCAGAGAACTCAACTGCACGACCACGGGATAACACCCAGTAATACAGATCATTTTTACCGCGCATTCTAAATTCAATTTCATAAGTGCCAACCGGATCGCGGACATACTGAGCGCGGTATTCTTGCACTCGATCACGATCATCTGGGTGATACAACTCATCAATGGATGCCAGTAATGGTGGAAATTCGTTGGCTTGATAACCCAACATCGAATAAAAGGCTGGATTACAAATGATTTGTTCGGAATCAATATACCAATCCCACAAACCATCTTCTACCGCATCCATGGCAAGATGATAACGCTGCTCAGACAAACGCAATTGCTCAGCAGCATCGTATTCACGAGTAATATCGCGCCAAACTGAAATCAAGCCTAATAGTTCGCCACGGCGATTATAAAACGGCAGTTTAAAGGTATCGAGTAATACCGGTTTGCCTTCAATATTGACCCGTTCTTGGTAACGTAATGAATGTTGCTGACTCAGTACTTTCTTGTCTTCTTCACCAATGCGCAAGCCTTTCTCTGGGCTCACCACTTCTGATGACGTTAAGCCAATAATCTCATTTTCGCTGTAGCCCAGCATTCGTTCAGCTGACTTATTACAGCCTAAATATTTGCCTTCTTTGTCTTTAAACACAATCGCTTCAGGGATCGAATCAATGAGTGATCGCAATAACGCAAATTCACGTTCGCGTCGTTCGGTGGTTTCGCGTAAACGCTGAGTTCGCCGCGCCACTAAGTTGTCCAGACGTTTATTTTGTTCAGCTAAGTGGAGAGTATACTGGCGGTTCTCTTCAAAAATACGGCTCACTAATGCAAACCACGGTTCCCAACCACGGGTTATTTTTTCAGGCGGTCTAATCGGTGTTTGTGAGCATGCTTCTAAGTGTGTTAACAACCGAGAAGCAGGGCTGACGAATGCACGGCGAGTCTGCCAATGCACTATGGTCACTAACAGAGACAAGGCCAGCACCACGAACAGAAAACTCAGTTGCAGTTTGTCCCACGAGTCTTTAAATAAATCATCTTCATCTTGTAAATACAGTAATCGCCAAGGCGCGTTATGCAGTGCCACACTATGAATGTAATAACCGTTTCGCAAAATGCCTTCGTGGGCATCAAATAGCTCAGATTCAGATAATGAATGTAACTCAGCCGGAATACGCTGACTAATGTGGTAAACCTTATTCATTTCACTGGAGTCGAAATCACTGTGAGATAAAATATTATTTTGCTGGTCAAGCAAAATAACTGTGCCAGGCATTTTAAAATAGGTGCGAATTTGCTTATCTAGCGACGATAAGGTCATGTCGAGGTTAATTGAACCGATAAACTCATCAGCTAGATACACTGGCAACCCAAGCGTAGTAATTAAACCTTGATGAGCCGAATCAATATATGCCTCGCTCCAAAAGACACTCCGTTGTGGGTTCATTGAAGGCGTTGATAGTTGAAATTGTTTCTTATTGAGCAGTTCGTCTCTAAAGCGTAAGTCATTACTTTCCCATGGATAAAATGACATCATTCGACGCTTAGAAATATAATAAATCGATGAGGCTTTAGGGGCGGCTTCTTTGGCGACAGGGAAGGATAATGATAGCTCAAATAGCATTTCAAGCTCTTGATAAAAGCTCTCACTGCGATTATCTAACGATCCAGCGCCAGTAATACGCCCCATATTAGTAAACGGCACGCCGCTGTTGGCATAATTGGGTTCTAAGGTAAAATACTGACCATCTTCGTTAAATTTTTCATATTGAGGTAATCGCTCTTTACGCACAAATTCACCCAAGCGTAAATGATCCACCGCCACATCACGCAAACTTTTCACCGCGCGAATACTCGACTCAAGCAATAAATCGATTTGCATAACATGACGAGCAACTTGTTCTTCTCTTTGTTGAATTTGCTGCTCTTTTTGACGTTCAAACATAATGCCTGCCGTCAATAAGGCCATCACAATCACGCCGATATAGGTGTAAAACACCGCTCGGTTATAATTACGTTGAATAGGAGATTTTAATTGTAAGTCTGGCTCAGTCGGTTTCATTAACCACCCTTGATACAGCGTAAAGGAAGACTCGCTGTCGAACGAATAACACCAAATAATCGGCAATAAAAAACGAATGATTATGATATCAGGAAGATAAGCTCAAGCACATGTATTAATGGCTCCTTAGGCACTTGTCCAACCTGCAAGTGATACCAATCACATTAATTATCTGAACAATTCAGAGCCACTCAAGCTTTCAGTTTAAGGTGAATTAATCCTAGAGTGGCGATTGCCATTTACGTTAATCCAGCGCAGAAGTGGAACGCTTGAGCCGCTCAATGGCCAAGTTTCAAATCACTTGACTCTGCGTTGACGTTTTTAAACGTACGATTGCATGGTCTATTTTGTGCCATAAAAAATAACCTTCCAGGGAGGTCTGACGCAGGAGGTAGAACAACGCAGCAGTGGTTGCTGAACAACACTATGCCTTCAAGGCTTCGCCTTGATTCGCGCAATGTGAATCGCCGCGATAAGCGGCGATAATGAATACGATGGCTATAATACAGACAACAAATATTAAGACTGATTTTAAACCATTGATAAGAAAGTTAATAAGGTTACACAATGTAACCTTATTATATGGCGGGATATAGAACCCTCTTTGTGGCCACTATCTCAATCGGTTAAACGGTTACAAATGTTCCTCAGCAAACTCGGCTAAACGCGACCGTACCACGCCATCGAGGTAAATATTGGCACTGCCTTCAAAGTCTTTAAAACGTTCAACCATGTAGGTTAATCCCGATGTAACCGCGGTTAAGTAAGTCGAATCGATTTGGGCTAAATTACCACTGCAAATCAATTTAGTCCCTTCGCCCATCCGCGTGATCATGGTTTTAATTTGTGATGCGGTTAAGTTTTGGCATTCATCCAATATGACCACCGAGTTTTGAATAGAGCGGCCACGCATAAAGTTAATCGACTTAAACTGAATGTTAGCCTTCTCCATAATGTAATTAACACTGCCACTGGGATTAACATCATTTTTATGCAGCACTTCAAGTGTATCGGTAATAGCGGCTAACCAAGGGGTCATTTTCTCTTCTTCGGTGCCCGGTAAAAAACCTATCGATTCAGCAATTTCGGGAGTGTTACGGGTGACAATAATTTTGTCATACCGCTTGCGTTCAACCACCAGTTCTAATGCCGCCGCCATGGCTAATAGCGTCTTACCGCACCCCGCGGGGCCAGTCAAAATAATCAATTCAATGTCAGGGTCCAGCAAAGCATCCAACGCCATGCCTTGATAAATATTCTTCGGCTTCACCCCCCACGCTTGATGATGTAATAAGCGATCACGGCCGCGATCAATTATCTGCAAATGTTGCTCAGTTTTACTGGCAACACGGCCACAAAAATCAGAACTGTCGTCAATTAAATACTGATTAAGGTAAAAGTTTTCATTACCAAGATGCTCCAATGGCACTTGATGAACCGTATGACGATCTTTACGATCCGTCGACACTTTATCGACATTTTGCCAAAAATCTCCGGAGAATTGATAAAAGCCTTTGGCGAGAAATCGCACATCATCAATCAACTGATCTCTGCGGTAATCTTCTACTCGCTCAATACCCGCGCCTTTGGCTTTTAAGCGCATGTTAATGTCTTTGGTAACTAACACCACGGTGCGGGGAGAATGGATTTTTTGTAAATGCAGCGCGGTGTTGATAATGCGGTTATCGTTATTATCACCGGGTAGTGAGCCGATAATAAACTCTATTTGGTGATCTGGGAAAATCGACAAATGACCAGAAACGTCTGAATGTTCTTCACGAGTGGGCAACGCAACGCCTTTTAAAATTTGCTCCGGAGTCGTGGGACCACCCAAAATATCTTCTAATGCACGTATGGCAACCCGTGCATCACGACTGACATCTCGCTTCCTATCCTTGATGCTATCGAGTTCTTCTAACACAGTCATGGGAATAATTACGTCATGTTCTTTAAACGAATATATCGCTAAAGGTTCATGCAGTAACACGTTGGTATCCAGTACAAACAACTTTCTGTCGTTTTGTTCCATGGTGCCTCCAGAGTGCTCTCAATGAAAAGTTATCAATATCACTTAGCTAAACGTATAACATTAAAGGAATAATTAAAGCCTCTTTGAAAACAGGCCATTGCCATGCGCAATGCTTGCCTCAATAAAATATGCCACTTGTCGAGTAAGAACTCAATATCATCACTATCGCCTTTGTTTCACACTATGACGTCAATATGACGCTAACATGTCAATATGATGTAAAAATGAATATCTGAACGATAAATCAATGCTAGAATTTCAATCTGGATGGGTTTGGTTTAACATACGCCCCCTTTTTTGTTTCACGCAATAAATGAGAGTAATAGATGTCGTTTGCCTTAGGTCAACGCTGGATAAGTGATACCGAGTCAGAACTCGGATTAGGGACAGTCGTTCAAGTTGAAGGCCGCATGATTACGCTGCTATTCCCTGCCACTGGAGAAAACCGGATGTTTTCCCGCAGTGAAGCTCCCTTAACCCGGGTTATTTTTAACCCAGGTGACACTGTTGAAAGCGGTGATGGTTGGAGTATCACCATTGAAGAGCTTGAAGAAAAAAATCAATTGGTGATTTACCATGGTATTCATAGCGAAACTCAAGAAAAAGTCAGTCTTCGTGAGACAATGCTGAATCACAACATTCGCTTTAATAAACCCCAAGACCGTTTGTTCGCTGGGCAAATTGATCGCTTAGAACGCTTTGGTGTGCGTTACCAATGTCAGTTATTACGCCACAAATTAGCCACCTCAGACTTACTCGGCCAGCAAGGCCCACGAGTAGGCTTAATTGCGCATCAACAGTGGATCGCTCATGAAGTCGGTAGCCGTTACGCCCCGCGCGTACTACTGGCCGATGAAGTCGGTTTAGGTAAAACCATTGAGGCTGGCTTAATTATTCATCAGCAATTACTCACTGGCCGTGCTGAACGCATTTTGGTGATAGTGCCAGACACACTCCGCCATCAATGGTTAGTTGAAATGCTGCGCCGCTTTAACCTGCGTTTTTCAGTATTTGATGAAGATCGTTGCGTTGAAGCTTATGCCGACAATGACAATCCTTTTTACACCGAACAGTTGATCATTTGCTCACTTGATTTACTGCGTAAGAAAAAGCGTCTTGAACAAGCCTTAGATGCCGATTGGGACTTAATGGTTGTCGATGAAGCTCACCATTTAGAGTGGTCAGAAGAGGCACCTAGTCGCGCCTATAAAACCGTCGAAGCCTTAAGTGAAGTGGTCCCTGGCGTATTGCTACTAACCGCAACACCAGACCAACTGGGTCATCAAAGTCACTTTGCTCGTTTACGCCTGCTCGATCCCGATCGTTTTTACGATTACGACGCTTTCTTAACTGAAGAATCAGGCTATAAAGATGTAGCAGAAGCGGCTGAAGCATTAACTAAAGACACTAAATTACCCGACAGTGCCATTAATAGTTTAACCGAATTGCTTAGCGAAAAAGACATACAGCCAAGCATTCGCTTAATCCAGTCAACAGAGGTTGACGTTGAAGCACAACAAGCAGCACGACAGGAATTACTCCAAGAATTACTCGACCGTCATGGTACAGGCCGTGTTCTTTATCGAAATAGCCGCGCATCAGTGAAAGGCTTTCCGAAACGTTTATTTAATGCTTACCCTCATGAGATGCCTCCACAATACGTTACTGCTGAACGCGTTAACGCCATGATGGGCAGCGCCAAACAACCAAAAGAAAAAGCCGCCCAGGCATTAAGCCCTGAAAAACTGTATCAAGCCTTTGAAAGCGACAGCGCCAGTTGGTGGAAGTTTGATCCACGGGTAGACTGGTTAATTGAGTTTCTAAAATCGCATCGCAGTAAAAAAGTACTGATTATTGCTAGCCAAGCAGAAACCGCATTAAGCCTTGAAGAAGCGCTGCGCACCCGCGAAGGTATTCAAGCTACGGTATTCCATGAAGATATGTCGATTATCGAACGCGATAAAGCCGGCGCTTACTTTGCTCAAGAAGACGGCGGCGCCCAAGCATTAATTTGTTCTGAAATTGGATCTGAAGGACGTAACTTCCAGTTTGCTAGCCATTTAATTCTGTTTGATTTACCGCTAAATCCTGACTTATTAGAGCAGCGTATTGGCCGTTTAGATCGTATTGGCCAACAAAATGACATCCAAATTCATTTACCTTACCTGCGCGGTACTGCGCAAGAAAGATTGATGCGATGGTATCACCAAGGATTGAACGCATTTGAACTGACCTGCCCTAGCGGTCATGTGTTGTTCAATGAATTTGCCGACGAGCTGATCAATGTGCTTTGCGACGCTGATGAAGAGGTAATGATCCAATTACTCAACCATACTCAACATCGTTACAAAGAGCTTAAACAGGCAATGGAACAAGGCCGAGATAAACTGCTAGAGATAAACTCCCATGGCGGCGAGCGTGCCAATGCGTTAATCAAGCGGTTAGCAGACAGCGATAATGATACTCATCTAATCGGGTCGGTGATCCGCTTATGGGACATTATTGGTGTTGATCAAGAAGATCGCGGTGAAAACTCAATCATCTTACGCCCTAGTGAACACATGATGTTCCCTACTTATCCTGGATTAAATGAAGACGGTATTACGGTGACGTTTGATCGTGAAACGGCTTTGGCACGTGACGACATTGCGTTTATCTCCCAAGAGCATCCTTTAGTACAAACGGGCTTAGATTTAATTACCGGTTCAGAAACCGGCACCACCAGTGTCGCGGTTCTAAAAAATAAGGCATTACCTGCTGGTACGCTGTTTTTAGAATTGATTTACATGGCCGATGCCTCTGCACCTAAAGCCACTCAGCTATACCGTTATTTACCACCAACACCCATCCGAGTATTGCTGGATAAAAATGGCTTAAATATGGCCGATAAAGTTGATTACGCCAGTTTTGACAAGCAGCTAAGTGCCATTAACCGTCATATTGCCAGCAAGCTGGTGAATGCCTCTCAGCCTATTTTGCACCCGTTACTCGCCAAAGGTGAAGAATATGCAAAACAAGCGCTAACGCAACTGGTGATCGATGCTCGCAGCAAAATGACACTGCAATTAACGGGTGAATTAGCAAGACTTGAAGCCCTAAAAGCCGTAAACCCGAACATTCGCGAAGACGAGTTAGAACATATTCGCAACCAAATGGTCGAGTTAACGGGCTACATGGACAACAGTCAATTACAACTTGATGCAATACGCATGGTGCTTGTCAGCCACGTATAACAACTCGCTCACCGCCACTCGGATTAACCGTGGGGGTGAGTTAGCATTACACAATTTTGTAGCAACAATCTTGTATCAACAATGCCCTGTTTATCAGGGCATTGTTTTTTGCCACCAAAATACATTAAGCTAATCATATTATGATGTTATTCGCTCGAGGTTATCGTGCAACTAGGTCGACTTAGTCAGTTATTAATCGTATCGATAAGCATATTGGCGACGATGCCCTTCACACAGGCGCAGCAACAATATGCTCACCTGTCTGCTGATGAAATTAAATTTGTCACTATCGACGGCAAGCAAAGTAAAGTTCTCGTTAGGTCTTGGCAGAGCAAAAAACACTTCGGTTCAGTAACCATTATTGCCGCATCCGACACCGATGCTGATGCCGCAGGTTTAGCCAGCTACCTAAGAACAACAATTAATAGCCGTGGCTGGGCAAGTATTAGCTTAACACCGGCAAAAGGGCTATACCGGCCCAACTATGCCACAAAACCTGAAGATATCACCAAGGCAGGTACCCAACAGTTACAACTTAGTAGCAATAAAAGCACACCAAAATATGATTCATCTCAGTTACTTGAACTACGAAATTTTCAACAAGCTAGTCTAAATGAAGCCCTTAATCAGTTAAGCTCCACCACAGGTTTATTTCCAGGAGCCCAAATTCTGATCGTGATTGATGACAGTGCAGGCATGATCACCAATTTACTTTATGATAAAAAAATTCCCACGCCTGATATGTTGGTGTTGATCAACCCTTATCGTGAATATGAATATTTAATTGATCCGCAAAGTCAGCGTAAATCGATTGCAGAACAATTAGTCGCCATGTCTATTCCAATCCTCGATATTCAGTCATCGGATGCGCATCCTAATTCAATGGAACAAGCACCGACTCGGCTTCACTTGAACCAAGTTAAATCGGCTCGATATTATCGCCAATATCAGATGAGTTTAGATTTAAGCAACCCCAGTGGCTGGGAAGAAGCCCTCGATCAAATCGAAGGCTTCGCCAGAACCATTATCGGTAGATAATATTTGCGAATATAAGATCTCGGTCAACACTCTGCTACCACCAAGATTGGCGGGCGCGATAGGCTTTGTCAGGATTTTTGGTTTGTCTTATCGCTGCTATCACTCGATTTTTATCCAATAATAACCGAATTTGACTCAGCGACTCTCGCGCTAATAAACTGCGCACAGAAGCCGTCCAACTTTGATTAATACTGCGTTTGATCGCAGCGTTCGCATCGGGTGAAGTAAGCATGATTTTTTGCGCTAACAAGGTCGCACACTCATAAGCGTTGTCACTTATTTGAGTCACCAAGCCTAGATCGAGTGCTTGCTCAGCCGTTAAAATATCCGCGGTATAGGTCAACATTAATGCTTTATCTTTCGGCATTATTTGTCTTAACGCCACCAGACCTGCCATATCTGGCACCAGTCCCCACTTTGCTTCCATTATCGACAACTGACAGTTTGGCGTCGCAATACGGATATCGGCGCCCAAGGCAATTTGAGTTCCGCCGCCATAACAACAACCCTCTAATACCGCGATAACCGGAATAGGTAAACGTTGCCAGCCCAAAGACACGCGCTGTGCTAAGTTTGCATTACCAGGCAACCACTTGAATAATAGTTTCAGTACATTAGTGGGGGAATTAGCCACACTTTTCACATCAAGACCAGAGCAAAAGTTCCCATCGGCGCCGGATAAAATCACCGCATTAATCTGCTTGTTAGCACGGATCTGTTTAATGACCTTATCAATCGCGGTAAACATCTCAACATTGAGCGCGTTAATCTTAGTGGGTCGATTCAAGCAAACATGTGCAATACCATTATCTACCGTGAATTTAATTAACTCTCGTTCCATGAAACATCCTTTTACTGGTCAGTCCAGTTTTTAGACTAACATATCTGTACTCTCTGTCGAATAGTAATAACATGACCAATAATCGATGCAGGTCAAAATATTACCAGGTTTTTTTGAGTAAAATGTTATCCAGTGACCGAGTTCAAGGGTATAGGAATAGGGCGCCTACGGCTGCTAGGACGACCTGCGGTCTTCGAGGACGCTACGCTTCTAGATCCTAGGACCTAAAACCTAGCACCTAGAAGGAGCGAAGCACCGCCCTCTGGCGAGCTTGCGAGTTCCTAGTAGCGTAGCGACCTAGAACCTAGGAATAGTGATATTAAAAAGGCAGTAACCATTCTCTTCAATCACTGCCTGATTCAGTTATCCTACGGGAGCACTGAAACGCGCATGTTGGAGTGGCTTGGGTATATAAAGCCTTGTATGCTCATGTACCGACGATAAAATCAGTCCAACCTAGTTGCAGTTAGGCGCTGAAATACAGCATTTAACATGATACCCAATCGAGCAAATGTTAAAACTAAGTTACCAATATTATTAGCAAATACGTATAATGCGCCAATAGATTAAAATCGCTGTAT
The DNA here is from genome assembly GCF_040310145.1 of Shewanella sp. S1-49-MNA-CIBAN-0167. NCBI lineage: Bacteria > Pseudomonadati > Pseudomonadota > Gammaproteobacteria > Alteromonadales > Shewanellaceae > Shewanella > Shewanella sp. S1-49-MNA-CIBAN-0167. The sequence goes on from NZ_JBEOPO010000007.1 coordinate 114,817, forward strand.
TAAATTCTTATAATAATCTGCCCGCCTGTACACTCGTGGGTCATTCATGAGTTTCTTTTATTAAGGCGAAAGAAGGAAAACCAGCAACAATGACCATCCCAATATTAATATGCGACGATTCAGCACTCGCTAGAAAACAAATGGCAAGAACACTCCCCAAAGATTGGGATGTCGAGATCAGCTACGCTACCAATGGCGCAGAAGGCCTTGATGTTATTCGCGCAGGTAAAGGTGAGATTGTCTTTCTTGACCTCAATATGCCGGTTATGGATGGCTACGAAGTTCTGCAAGCGGTACAACAACAAGATTTACCTGCATTAATTATTGTGGTCTCAGGTGATATTCAAATTAAGGCTCACGAACGGGTCAAAGCCTTAGGTGCTCTGGACTTCATTCAAAAACCCGTGAGTGCAGAGGCTATCAGTCATATTCTTCAAGAGTACGGTATTTTAACCCTTACCCAGGGCAATAAAGCTAACGACACTCCAATGATGAAAGTGGATATGCGTGATGCATGCCAAGAAATAGCCAACGTCGCGATGGGCAGAGCAGCAGACTTACTCGCTAAGCTTCTTGATGTATTTGTTGTATTACCTATCCCTAACGTTAATGTGCTTGAAGTCAGTGAATTGACCATGGCCTTAAAAGCCACAGAACGAAATTCAACCGTCTCAGGCCTATGCCAAGGCTTTATTGGCGCAGGAATTGCGGGCGAAGCACTGCTACTGTTCCATGACTCAAGCTTTGAAGATATGGCCAAGCTAATGGGATTAGAGAATCCAGAAGACATTAATACTGAAATTGAAGTGATGATGGACACCGGCAATGTGCTCATTGGGGCCTTTTTAAATGGCATTTCTGAACAACTCGATATGAAATTCAGTCAGTCACATCCGGTCGTACTTGGCCGACACTGTAGTGTCAATGAGCTCATTCACGACAACTCAGACAAATGGCAACGAACACTGGCGATGGAAATCAAATATCGGATAGAAGATTACAATATTGAATGTGATCTTCTGCTGCTGTTTACTGAGGATTCAATTCCAACGCTAAACTACAAGCTTGGCTATTTACTCGATTAACCTTGGATACTTTTTATGTCAAATGACCAAAGTGCGATGAACGAACTCCACTGGCTAATCGATATGGTACAAACCATCGAGGTGGGTTTAGTGGTGCTCGATCGCGACTATAACATCCAACTTTGGAACGGTTTTATGGAAAACCACAGTGGCGTGTCACCCAATTCGATTAAAGGTGATAATCTCTTTGAAAAGTTTCCAGGTTTACCGGCCAGTTGGTTAAAACAAAAAATGGAATCGGTTTTTTTACTTAAAAATCGTACGTTTATTAGTTGGGAACAACGTCCCTATGTATTCCAATTTAAAAACTATCGTCCAGTAACGGGTCGAGCCGATTTTATGTTTCAAAACATTACCTTATTACCATTAGCGTCATTAACCGGCCAAATCACTCATATCAGCATTATTGTCTATGATGTAACAGACATTGCGGTCAACAAACTGCAACTAAAATCAGCCAACGAGCAACTTGAACAACTCAGCCAAATCGACGGGTTAACCCAATTGTATAATCGTCGCCATTGGCAAAGCTGCATGGAAAAAGAATTCGATCGTTATTCACGCTACGGTGATGCGGCGTCATTGGTGATGATTGATATCGATAATTTTAAGCGTATTAACGATGAATATGGTCACCCTGCCGGTGACAAAGTGATCCAACATATTGCCTATTTGTTAACGCAAGCGTTACGTGAAACAGACTGTGCTGGCCGTTATGGCGGTGAAGAATTTGGGGTGGTGTTATCTAAAACGACAGCAGAAGATGCCCTGAACTTTACCGAACGTTTACGAAAACGCATTGAAGCGTCTGAAGTGACATTCGAAAATCGGCTTATAAAAGTGACGGTAAGTTTAGGGATTAACGATTTAGACTCAGCAATAGACAGTAGCTCAAACTGGTTATCTGGTGCTGATAAAGCCCTATATGTCGCTAAGCAACAAGGCCGTAATAAAAGTATTATCTATAAATAATCGCCTATCAACGATAGCCTATAACCAAAAAAAAACGCTCATCATTGATGGGCGTTTTTTTATCTTATTAAATAATCGATTTGTTAATGAAATTTATCATCTACTTCATCGTCATCGTCTTCATCGTCGTCTTCATCGTCGTCTTCATCTTCATCATCACCGACAAAGAAAGTGCCCCAACCGTCATAATCCACTTTTTGCTTGGCCGCTAATAGAATCAACTGTTCACAGGCTTTATCCAGTAATGGAACCTCTAACTTATGCTTGGCAATGGCGTCAAAACAGAAAATAACTGAGCCATCGTCAAGTTCCATTTCTTCTGCATCGTTCACTTCAAAACCAAGCTTAAAGGCATCAACAGCGGCTTTTTCTAGGCGATCAAAATTAGTCGCCGAAAAATGATGCTCAATAGTATATTCCGCATCAGGCTCTGAACCATCAGCAAGTAAGGCATCAACAATTTCGAGATTTTCAGCAAATTGTTCTTTTAACTGACGCTCAACAGACATGGATTACTCCGTAAATAAGACTGGTAAAAAATTTAGTCAATTATACCCAAACTGACACAAGTTGCGAGCTTATGGCCGATCTTTGGCGACCGATAACCGTGTTATGCTCTCGCTTGCAGCGTTAATGCTTTGGCTTCTTTGTTTAATTCAACCGAACGCGCTGACATCACTTGATGCACCTTAGCGCTTAACGCTTTCACATCACTCTTGCTTAAGCCTGTCGTTGCAATCGGCTCAAGCATTTCTACAATCACCACGCCGTTGTTCCAACGATTAAGCTTAATGTGGTTCTGACAAGAAGCCAATACTGGCACTATCGTCGCCTGAGCCGCAACAGCAGTATAGAATGCGCCGACTTTAAATGGTAATAATCCACGACCACGTGAACGAGTCCCTTCAGGAAATATCCACACTGACAGGAGTTTATTCTTCATTTTATCAACGGTTTTAGCCATAGTATCAAATGCACTATGACGATTGTTACGATCGATAAGGATATTGCCTGATAGCCAATAAATTTGCCCGAATAAGGGTACCCACACCAAGCTCTTTTTACCTAAGCTGACAGTCCCTTTAGGCACAACTGACGTATGAGTAAATAAATCAAAATTATTTTGATGATTGGCTAAATAAATACACGGTTGCGATGTTGCACTGACTGGATGAGCACGTCTAATGACCTTAATACCTAATACCGGTGCAACCGAACCAAAAAAACGGGCAACCAGATGTACATTGTCGCGATGCATTGGCCGAAAAAGGCAAATAACAATTGCAAATACAAAGGCTAAAAATAACAGCACGGCGAGAATAATTAAACGAGCGATAAGCAGCACAACATACTCCTGCAATAAAATTGGCGACAGTATAACGACGCCAGTCTAGGGACTCAACGTTTTGTTTACATATGTAAGCTGAAATACTCTGCCCCTGTGATGTGGGGCAGAATAACCTCGTTTATATGACAGGTTAGCTATTAGCTATTAGCAGGTTGACCAACCGCTGTCGATGAGCGCAATTTCAGAAAGGTTCTAAACAACAATGCGCTTAACGCTAATGTCGCAACAATGGCTGCACCACTGGGTAAATCATAACTAGCAGACAATACAAGCCCAGCAATATACCCAACAACTCCGACCCCATAAGCCCAAGCAAGCTTGGTTTTACCTTGATATTTGTTTAATGCCAACGCGGGTAAAATTAACGTGCTAAACACTAAATACACGCCGACTAACTCTACCGACAAGGTAATCACTAATGCAAATAAAAAGTAAAAACCGCCGCCATCTAACACCCGTGGTTTAACGATAATAATCCCAATTATAGCCGCTGAAACCATGGCTGGTAACACTAACTGAGACCAACTGACCCACAAGATTTGACCAGACATTAACTGCTTGAGTAACTCAGCACCATGAGGATCATTGGCGAGTAGCAACATTGCCGCCACTGCGCTCAGTACATAAAAGCAACCAATAAAGGCTTCAAGCTCACCAACTAAATGCTTTGCCATCCAAGCGATAACGCCTGCACCGGCTAATGCAAACAAGGCTGGCATCCACACATGAGCAAACGGTAACGCTTCTACTCTATGATCCATGTGCGATACGATTGCGCCCAACGCAGCAACTTGAGCGATAGCCAAATCGATGAAGATAATGCCACGCTTGAGCACTTGCTGACCTAACAACACATGGGTTGATAACACTAATAGTCCTGCCACTAACGCAGGCAATAGAATAGACAGTAACTCAACATCAAACATAGTGTTATTTCACTCCATTCAATAATGTAAGCAAGCTGTCATAGAGGCTAATTAAGTCGGTACTTTGATCGTTGCCCCCCACAGAAATAGGCAACACCAAGACCGGCAGATTGGCACGTTCACCTAACCATTTAGCCCCCCGCTCATCTTGGTATGACGCCACGATCACTGCCATCACATCACCTTTTTCAGCGCGGGTGAGTAATTTAGCTAAATGACTGCTGGTCGGCGCTAAACCGGGTTTAGGTTCAAGGTCGGCCACTTGTTCAATGCCGATCCAATTAAATAGATAACGAAAGCTAGAATGGTACGCAATGACCTTTTTACCGGCTAAGTTTTTAGCTTGCTGTTGCCATTGGGGTATTTTAGCTTGCCAACGTTGACTAAAGTCGCTCAATGACTGGGTATAACGACTGGCATTATCAGGATCGACTTCAGCGAGCTTAGCACTCAGCGCTTGTGCAACCGTCAACATCCGCTCGGGATCTAAATGCAAATGGGGATTGCCCTTTGCATGCACATCGCCCATTGAACGATCAACGCTGGCTAACTTATCAAGGGTATCAATTTGGTCGGCCGCAAAAAACAGTCCTTTATCCGTTGAGTTAACCTTCGGATTAGCAGACTTCATTTGTAGCATAGGCAACCAACCGATTTCTAAATCAGCCCCAGCACAGACGACCAAATCAGCTTGGCGCATTTTGGCAATCAAGCTAGGTCGTGCTTGCACTTGATGTGGGTCTTGCATCGCTGTGGTCGCCGAATAGACTCTCGCATCAGGTGCTAAGGTTTGCGCTAATGCTGCATATTCAGGTTCACAAGCAAACACGTTAAGTTCCGCTTTGGCTGTCGCGGTAAACAGCAACGACATTGAAGTCACTGCTAAAAGCAATTTAGAATTGATGCGCACCGTGAGCTCCTAATGACATAACATATTGTAGAGTAAGGATATTATCATCTTCAAAACCATCGAAATTGGTCCCAGTCTGATGAGTGTATTGCAAGCGCACGGTAGAAAAATGACTACTATGCCAAGCAAGGCTCACTTCAGACTCTTTTAATTTCTGTGGTTCTAGGTGATCTTCGTGATTCTCATAAGTATCAATTTGGCCATAACGAACACCAGCAGACCAACTTGGCGAGAATTGATACACACTGCTTACATACCAACCTTGATGGTAATCATCAGAATTTATCTCCTCATCATCAGCATCAAGGATATGCCCTGGCTCTGCAGCAAAAATATCAGTCACTCTAAAATATTCACCACTCAAGGTTAAATTTTGGTACTTGTAATTGCCATTGGGTGCCCACTTATAGACAAAGTCTGCAATATAGGTGTTTTCACCTGTATATGACGCACTATGGCTATGTTCAGTGTGTCCTTCTTCATCAACCACGGCATCTTCATGCTCATCCTCTGCATAAGCTTGACCATTTTGATTGCGAAGGTAACTCAAGCCTAGCAGCCAAGAACTTTCAATGCCGATATCGCCACCGATCTTGGTTAAGGCGGTATAAACGCCAACATCATCAAAATCACGCTCACCGTGTTCATCTGTAGCGCGTAGGCTTTCACCTTTAAATGCTTCAACACCCATGGTCCAGTAAAGATCCGTTGGGGCAACATAGTTTAAACGAATACCATCATCAAAATAATGACCACCTAAAAATGCACGATATGCGGCAGGACGTTCCGAAAATGCATCTGTATGTAAATGTTGGTTATTTAAGTAACCAATATCCGATAAGAAACGACCCGCACGAACCGATAAACCGTATGGCATAGCTAACGTTTGGATAAAGGCTTCTTCTAAATTGAGCTCTGTTTCGCCATCATGAGACTCAACCACTGCAGTTACTTTACCGTAAAACATCTCATCAATATTGGCGCTTAAGGCCAATTCAGTTTCGCCTAAACCAAAACCTTCGGCACGTTCAGCCAATGGTCGATCGCCGGTTTGATAATAACCATCGAGTACCGCACTAATACTAGGATTAGTTAGACTAGAATTTTCTGCCATTGCAGAATAAGAACTCACAGCACAAGCCAGTGCCAGTAACGAAACACGTGTGTTTAACGCAGACATAATATCTCCAAAATACAACAAGTAGCCGCCTACCTGGGTTTAAAATAAACCAGCAGATAACGGAAATTAATTAATTACAATGTTGGACTAACGAGATGCGGGAGGGGCACGGCTGTGGTAGTAAGATTGGAATACACTGAATAAAAAAGGCAGCGTATATTGCTGACGCTCGAACGTTTGCTTAATAATGGCAAACACAAAAGGAGAAGAGTGAAGCGTTTTATTAAGCTGATGCTGATGAAAACACAAAGTACAATGATTTTGTACGCCGTCATCGAGATGTTTTACTGAGTGCGCAGACGCCGCAATAGACAACACAATCAAGATGGCACTAAGCCAGATTGCGATAGTTCGTCTTATTTTGATGCGGGAACTCACCAGCACAACTCCATCAGGTTAATAAAAGTGAGCCCAAGTGTAAAAGACCGTCGCCGAAAAGCAACCTTTAGATTGTGACAATTCATGTGACATATTCACTATGGTCATAATTAACATATAACATTAACGACTATAATGAGTAACTAAAGCGTTATTTTTAAGATATGCTTAAGCTATTACTCATACCATAAAGCATGTGTAAAACATCACCATTACAGGACAAACACCATGCCACAATTTATTCGTCAAAACATCGGGGTTATTTTAGTGATGCTTATTGTTGCAACGGTCGTGCTAGGCGGGATTTACTACGTTGAAGCATCACTCGAAAGCCAAGTTATTGAGGTTAAATAACGCTTTTATTTAACAGTAGGCGCTAGATTTGGATCATTTTCAGGGGCTTCAATCAGCAGTAAATGGTCCATAACGTGCGAGATACCAACCATGATAACGGCCAAAATAATCAATGGCGTGGTGATAAATCCAACACCCTCAACAAAATAACCTACTGCGGCTGAGATTACGCCACCATAAAACCCCACTATTTTGGCAATTGCCAGTAATTTATTATGCCCAAGCCAAGCCAAACAGTGCGGACATTGCACTTCTACCGACAAACCTTTGCCGCGACTGCCAGTCACTTTCGCAATTGAAAAAGATTTATAGCAATGAGCACATTGCAGCGACATGAGAATTCCCTCGGTTCAATAATGGCGGCAAGTATAACAAATTAACCGACCCATTACTGTACTTGGCTCCAACAGGAATTTTCGACTATTATATGCAAAACTCAGCGTCAAAGGACGACCTTATATGCTACGGATTTTACTTTCGTTATTATTCACCTTGGCAATGTTTACGTCGCCATCTCTTCGTGCTGAACAAGACGTCGTGGTTCCAATTGTCGCCGTGAGTCAGCTAACCAATACTCAAGATAAAATAAGCCGCTTACAACAAACTATCGAGCAAGAAAGCCTATTATTGCTGCAGAAAAAAGGTGAACAGCGTGCATTTACTGAGTATCGTATTAACGATAAATCATCTGAATTACACGACAAAATTGGTCAGTTAATTGCTGCACCAGACGCAGACCAACAATACCTAGTAGCCTTAGTGCAAAGCCAAATGGCCTTTTTAGAGAAAGTCGAGACTTACTTAGACGACCAAATTATGGCTATGCGTCTTGGCGTGAGCCAAGAAGATGACAGTAAAATTATCTTAGCTATTTCACAACGTGAATTTGAACGCGACCATTACCTTAAGGCGCAACTAACCACACTGCAATGGGCAGAAACGCTGGATATGGATGTCAGTATTCAACTGCAGAAATTGACTGAATTTATGCTCGAACGGGCCGACCAATTCGACAGTTTGGTGCATTACACTCAACATAAATTACAAAAATCCGTTGCCGAAGCATCAAGTGCTGGAGTCGACATTACGCCCGAACAAAAGGCCAATGTGATGGCGTTAAAAGAGCGCTTGGAGCACAGCAGCTCTACCTTAGCGGTTTCAGCGGCAATACTGGAAACATTAGGCCAAGATGTGGCGCAATTTAAACAAACATTGTTTAGCGTGTCAGGTGATATTACCCAGGATGTATTGAATTTTAGCGTCGCATCTAACTTGCTACAAGGTTGGGCTAAAGTGATAAAAGATCAAACGATTAATAATGGCCCCAGTTTAACGTTTAAAATTGTAGTTTTTCTATTCATTCTATTTGTGGCCAGTCTAGTGGCCAAAATTGTCACCAAAATTATCGCTAAAACGGTGCGAGCATCTAAATTACAGTTTAGTCAATTGCTGCAAGAGTTCTTTATCTCGCTGTCCAGTAAAGTGGTGTTTGCTGTAGGGTTGTTAATTGCCTTATCACAGCTTGGGTTTGAGCTTGGGCCCTTGCTCGCTGGTTTTGGTATTGCGGGGGTGATTATCGGGTTTGCACTGCAAGACACATTGTCAAACTTCGCCTCTGGCATGATGATCTTAATTTATCGCCCATTTGATGTTGGTGACTTAATCAATGCCGCTAATGTCACAGGTCGCGTCAGCCACATGAGCTTAGTATCAACCACAATTAAAACATTAGATAATCAACGGCTTATTGTGCCTAATAATAAAATCTGGGGCGACACCATCAATAATATTACCGCCGAGCATCAACGCAGGGTCGACATGACTTTTGGCATTAGTTACAGCGACAATGTTGAGCATGCTGAAACCATTTTAAAAAGTATTGTCGAGCAACATCCAAAAGTACAAGCGCATCCAGAACCGATGGTTAAACTACACACATTGGGCGAATCGTCAGTCGACTTTATTGTAAGGCCTTGGGTTACCCCCGATGATTACTGGGAAGTTTACTGGGACATCACTCGCGAAGTAAAAATACGCTTTGATGCCGAAGGTATTAGCATTCCCTTCCCACAACGCGATGTGCATATTTATCAAAAGTAACTCGCTGCCAAGTTAATTATGGCTAAATCAGCAAGATCCATATGCAGTCTGATTTAGTCATACATTTTGTTATAGTGCGATTCAACAATGATTAAATAGCCTCAACTCAGGTTAAGAGATGAGGTAAATAGTTAGAAATCAGCGTAGTTCATCCATTTCACATCAAACTTGCCATTTGTTTTGCTAACAAGGCGCCCACACGTATTAGTCACTGCGCCAATAGCGGACTATTGCAAGTCAATGCAACGCAGATAGCAGGGCAAAGAACGGTTTGATAAGCGTTTATTATCCCGAGCTGAGGTTAAACAGTAAACTATGAGCCAACCTACCTTTACCTTTTCAGATTTCATTGGCGGATTTTGGCGTATTGATGCTTGGAATATGTCACCACAGCAACGACTTGCCTTAATTGAACATTATCTTGAGCTTGGTGTAACCTGTATGGACCATGCCGATATATACGGCATATACCAATGTGAAACGCTGTTTGGTGAAGCTTTAACCCTAAAACCATCATTACGTCAGCAAATGCAGCTGATCAGTAAGTGCGGTATTAAGCCAGCGTTTGATGGTTATGATGGCCGTTATGTTAATCATTACGACACCAGTAAAGCGCATATCATTAAAAGTGTAGAAAATTCACTCACCGAGTTAACAACCGATCACTTAGATGTATTACTCATCCATCGCCCTGATCCATTGATGAATGCAGACGAGATTGCAGCAGCTTTTGAGCAATTGCATACGCAAGGTAAAGTCAGTCATTTTGGTGTGTCTAACTTTACCACCAGCCAATTTGATTTATTGCAATCACGCCTCAACGCTCCGTTGATTACCAATCAGGTAGAAATATCGCCTTTAACCATGCAAAGCTTGCATGATGGGGTACTTGATCAGTGTCAACAACACCGCATAACCCCAATGGCATGGTCTTGCTTGGGCGGTGGGGAGATCTTTTCAGCAAACACGCCTCAAGCACTTCGAATTCGCAATACTTTGCGCGATATTGCTCAGCAAGTTGGCGCACAAGACATTAGCCAAGTCATTTACGCCTGGGTTCGTATGCATCCGAGTCGCCCTGCCCCCATTATCGGCAGTGGCAATCTAGAACGTATAACCAGCGCGGTAAATTCAGCTAACATTCAGCTAGACCGCCAACAATGGTTTAGTATTTGGCAAGCGGCAATGGGCCACTCGGTACCTTAAGTCTGCCATAAAAAAAGCTCAGGAATTAACCTGAGCTTTTTTATCATCGTTATTTGATAACCACTTACGCTTAATCCCCTCTATTTGAGGTTTATCAGCTTATAAATAGGTGACTTTACCCTGCAAATGCGATCGACGACCTTTAACGTCACGCATTTCAAAACGTTTACCGTTCTCAATACTTTCAAATGCAAACGTTACATCCGACGGCATAAACACCGGCAATTTAAATTCAACATCAACCTGAAAAGGTCTCTCGCCAATAAAGGTCATTAACTGAGATAACGCACGCGCTTTAGACCACATACCATGGGCCAACACTCGCTCAAAACCAAAGCGTTTTGACAACAAAGGGTGTAAATGGATTAAGTTATAATCGCCAGAAGCTTTAGCATAACGACGACCTAAGTCATCAGTTAACCGCCATTGCTGTACGTTTTCCCATGCCATCTCAGAGACTTTTGGGGGGCGAGCGCGGCGCCCTGTCGACTCAATACGATATAAATAAGTTGATAATGCTTGCCATACCAACTCTTCACCGACAAACACCTTTGACGCCAGCTCAAACTCAAGTCCTGCATCGGTAGTGCGACTTGCAGTGAGCTCACACTGTACTGTCAATGTTTCATCGACTCGCACCGGGCGTAATATACGGATACTATTTTTTAAGTGGATCATTCCAAGTAACGGAAATGTAACTGCTTTATGGGTAAAGATCATCGCATGTAAACGAAATGCCCAGACATACAAATACGTTGGCGGCAACAGCACTCCATCGTATTCAAAACCACACACGGCAGCATATTGGCGAGTTTTATCTTGAGACAACACCACATTCTGTGCTTGCACATAAATATTGGGAAGCGGTTGTTGGTCCCATCCCGGTTTACGTCCAAACAGGATTTTGCGATACAAAGACAAAAGCGAAGGCATCGCTTTTAATTCGATAGTGTAGTCGTGACTCACAATGTTGTACCCTTAATTGGCAGCAAAAAGCATGTGCTGCAAAACGGTTAGTGGATCATTATACCTTAGAGTCTTGGTGTTGCTAAACCGCTAATTACTTAATTCATTTAAATCAGCGTGTCGTTAAGGCCTATATTGACTTAACTAACACACTATTTCCCGGCACTTTACTGGCCAAGCGGCATCACCATGAGCTAATTGTTTCAGCTAACTGTTTTGAGCTAATTATTTTGAGCTAATGGGGTTGAAATATTACCTCGCGACAACGACATTAGCATTGTAACAAGCTACAACGAGTGACCGTTGCACCTTGTTGTTTTAGTAAGTCAGGAATGGCTTGTTGACCGACAATATGTCCGGCGCCAACCACAATAAATAATTGCTTGTGGGTTTTATGTTGTAACAACTGGATGATTTTTTGCGTCATGGTGTGATTACGTTGCCACAGCAACTTTTCGAGTAATTCATCAGCATCGCCTGGTTGTGATTCCATAATAGTCGCCAGCGCACTGTCATCCCCTTGTCGCCAAGCATAAATTAAATCAAGCATTTCACCATCGCTAGCGTTAATCGAATCGTCGAGCATTTGCAACTGAGTCGCCGTTGAAAATGACGAAATTAATTCAAATTGAAACTGAATACTTTCTAGCTCAACCAAGGCTTTATCATGACGATTTGCCATAAAATAAGCGTCGACGCCTTGCTCTGGACTGTAACCTAACTGAGCAAAACGGCCCATACTAATTTGCGCCGACTGCAGCCAAGGTGCATACGGTGATAATGCCTGGCACAGGGTCTGATTACTTTGGCAAAAAACACTTCTGCTAGCATTAACATCTGCAGCAATATCGGCAGACAAACCGCCGTATTGCTGCAATAGCGCGCCGGTATCCCCTTGGCTGATGTCCGCTTCAACCACTAGCGCATCCGATTGCCTAAATGCTGACTCAATATGCTGCGCCAAAGGATAAAAATCTTGGCGGCCAATATGAATTGAGCCCAGTAAGTACGCTTGCTGTTGTTGATAGTCAATCTTATAAAATACCGGAGAATCCAACGCAGCTGCTGGTGCCGACATGAACCACAGCATAAGCGCGGCTAAAGCGTAGCAATCTCGCGGTAAGCGATGATAAATCAAACTGATATTGAAAATAAGCGGACTTTTGCTTGTTGCCGGCATAGCAGCTCCTTATAATTAACGTTATTCTTTGCACATGCACTATGAGGCAACTATGTCGTACACAAATGTTTTTCTACAGATAAAAGAAAACCTGCAAATAGCCTATAGACAAGCCATTGATTCAGATGCTCGGCTAGACGAGTTACGAAAGGCCGGTCACGGTAAGTTTGTGGCGATTTTCGCAGAAGATCAAGGTTTTACAGAAAGTAGCAACCGCTTCTTACCCTATGTCCAAGAGTTGGTAGCAGAATTTGATGCCATGCAAAATAGCACTCATGTGGCACCAGAAACACTCGAAGCCTTTGTCAAAAAACTTGCAACCTTATTGCAAACGCTGCAAGTGTTTAAACTGTCCAAATAATCTTTATGCTCCTGCTGAGCCTCATGCAGGAGCAACCTTCCTTGTTTGACTTTTCTCGCCATGCTTTTACTAACATCATTGACGACAATCAATGGCCAAACTAATTGGCTATCAGCAATGTCTCATCAAACCACTAAAGATGAAATTCAAGCCTTAATAAAAAACAGGCAACACGTATGTTAACCCACCTTTGTCTGTATATTTGCCGTACTTAGTGCTCAATAGCCAAGGTTTATAGTTTTGGCGCAACACTCTTTTGTAACCAATCGGTAAACAAGGTGGTTTCATATTGAAAGGGGCTGTTATTGAAACGACGCGTGTTGTGCATAAAACTCATGTCGGTAATTTTTTCATCACCAGCGATAACGACGTTACCCTTCTCGGTAATGGTGTAGCTGAATGTTGCGCGTGGTGGATAAAGATCTTTTACTATACGCAAATCACCTGGTGCGGCGCCAAAAGTAGGCCGCATATCTCCTGCTAAATCAAAATCAGTCACTTTCATGTCAAGTTTCTGATCCGGCTTTAAGATTTTTTGCGCTTGTTTGTTGATATTTTTGGTTAAGGTTTCAAATAAACGGGTTTCGAATCGTGATTGGAGTTCATTTGAGGTTTTAATATCACGGAAATCTTTTGGGTTTTGCCATTCAATTTTAACCACACCCACTTCGGTAACCGGATTAGGTTCTGGCACGTCTTCTGCCATCGCAACTGGACACATCAATGCCGAAGCAAGCAGTAAGTATTTTACATTCATAATACACCTCCAAAGGACTTAAAATGCTTTCATTACAACTTATTTAAGCCGTGATCTTGATAGTTACACCCCGTTAGAACAACTTTTTGTCATGCTGCAATACGCATTTTGATGATTAACATAAATGTTAGCGATAAGTACTATCATCTTTATACATTAACTATAGCCCTCTCAAGCTGAACCAACACTTAATAGTCCCATAATTAGCGTTTCATGGAACTCATATGACTAAAAAGGAAACCGTGCACTCAGTAATGGATAGGTTTGGCGCATCACTTTAGGTTTGGTACTAAACTTTTTGCCTACAGGCGAGTTTTGTCCTGAAGGGACAAACGGTAATTCATGACCCGTGCGGTCTTCATAAATCTGCCCTGGGATTAGGTCATAATCTTCCACAAACGGATAGGCATAATGATCCACTAGAGGCCACTGTTCAAGCTCACCCAAACTATCAGGATTAACCAGTATTTTTTCATACCATTGTTGACCTAGTGATAATACAAAACACCTAAATTCAGCAAAGCCATAATCAGAATCGCAACCAGTAACAATGTATGCCGCGCCCCAGACTGACCATAAGTAACTACGACGTAACTGTTGGCCTAACATTTTATCGAATGATTTGAGCGCTTCATCGTCTAACGTTTGTAATTGTTGGCGTAAACGCAGCTCGAGTTCAGCAGAAGACTGCTCAGCATGATCACGGGTCACTAGCGCCCAAAAATGTGTTTCTGTCATCTAAATGTACCCATCACTCTATTTTGTGCGATATTCTACCTCAAATTGTCCCACTCGATGACTAATATGAACCAAAACACTGCCCCACGTATGCCAATTAGAGTCATGCTCCTCATCTCACTGTATGTTGTACTCACCCTTATTGCAATTTGGCGGGCGATAACCTTTCAAGCATTTGATTTATTAACACTGGGCGTGATCCCGATGTTAATCGGTATAGTGCAACGTGCGGCATGGACAAAGATATTGTTACTCAGCTATGTCAGCTTACAAACACTCGGGCTTGCCGCCATGACAACGACAGCGGTGATTGCCTATCAAATCACCCCTGATGACGTAAAACTTGTCTTTCAAGGTTATAACATTCCACTGATCCCTCTATGGTTATTACTGTTGAGCCTAGTGGTATTTCAATGGTGGGTAGGGCTGTCGAATGTGACTCGAGACTATCTTATTAAAAAGTAAATACAAACATAAATATAAGACGATATTACTCAGGTTTGATTGTCATCCTTAAAGTATTTTGAGGGTATAAATTACCCATAAATGCTACATTAGAATAATAATAAATATAATAATAAATATATTTTTGGAACGTAAAATATGACCAGTTTATCCCCGAGTGAGTTATCCATCCTATTACTTGAACCTTCAGAGACTCAACGCAAAATTATTATTACTCGTCTTCAGCAAGAGGGTGTGACCAGTATTCAAACTGCCGCAACGATTACCGAAGCCAAAGAGATTATCCAACGCCATAAACCCGACCTAATTGCTAGCGCGCTGCATTTTGTCGATGGTGAAGCAACTGAACTACTGCAGTACATCAACAGCACCCCAGCATTAAATGACATTCAATTTATGCTCGTTTCCAGTGAGTGTCGACGTGAACAACTCGACATATTTAGGCAGTCAGGCGTTGTCGCTATTTTGCCTAAGCCATTTAATGCCGAACATTTAGCGACGGCGCTTAATTCAACCATTGATTTACTTAGCCACGACGAGCTAGATTTAAGCCATTTTGATGTGCATAACATCAGGGTGTTAGTGGTCGACGATAGCCGTATGGCGCGCAATGTCATCAAACGCACCATAGGCAACTTAGGGATGCAACTGATCACCGAAGCGGTCGACGGTGAACAAGCCATCAGCCTAATGCAAGATAATATGTATGATTTAGTGATAACCGACTACAACATGCCCTCAGTAGACGGACTGGCATTAACCCAATATATCCGCAATCAAAGTCATCAATCACATATCCCGATCCTAATGGTATCGTCTGAAGCCAATGAAACTCACTTAAGTAATGTCTTTAGTGCAGGAGTTAACGCCTTATGTGATAAGCCTTTTGAACCAAAGTTAGTCAAGAAAATACTTTACCAACTACTGGATGAGTAACTGACAGCGTAAATAAAGCCATTATTTCAACATAATTTGCTTTAAAACTATTACAGATACTGAATTTATGGGATAAAGTGCTTTTAAACCAGCATAGCTTGTGGCATGTTAATAATGTTTTACAAAATCACTTCTATGGAAAGCAGAGAATATCAATATGAACAAAAGTGAATTAATTGCAAAAATTGCTGAAAATGCTGAGTTAACTAAAGCTGAAGCTGGCCGCGCTCTAAAATCTTTCGAACAAGCGGTTACTGAAGCGATGAAAAATGGTGACAAGATTTCTATTGTTGGTTTTGGCTCTTTTGAAACCACTCAACGTGCTGCTCGTACTGGCCGTAACCCACAAACGGGTAAAGAAATTCAAATTGCAGCCGCTACAGTACCTAAGTTTAAAGCTGGCAAAACCTTAAAAGACAGCGTTAATTAATTTTTACGTGTAGTACTTTTTTTGATAGAAGCCTCCTCAATGGAGGTTTTTTATTGCTCATTTCCCAAGGTTGATTATCTGCGAGAGCCTGAGCTACACACTATAAAAGATCCCATCCTTAACCCTATCGTATCGAGAAAAAAACGAACCTACACAACATAAGCAAATAGCTACACCTCAAGGTATTGTTGCACAAAAAAAGTGCAACCCTGCATCATTAAGCCGCAACAAAGATGCAACAAAATGATCCATAAATATATAAGTTTATGATTAATTTAAAAAAACAGAGTTGGCACGCGATTCGCTATTTAATCTTCAGATAAACCAACATTGAGTTCATTTAATAAAAATAAATGCCTCTGTGATAATAAAACGTTAAGGGATGAAGATGAAAAAATCACTATATCAAGCAATTGCATTATCAACTGGCTTATTACTAAGCGGCTCTGCCCTTGCTGAAGTCACTGGCAATATTGGCGCAACATCAAACTATTTATGGCGTGGCACCACGCAAACCAATAATGAAGCAGCCATTCAAGGTGGCATTGACTATGCTCATGACTCTGGATTTTATGCTGGTACTTGGGCATCTAATGTCGATTTCGGTGATGAAACCAGCTACGAGTTAGATCTTTACGGCGGTTATGGTGGTAACTTTACTGAAGACCTAACTTACGACATCAGCTACCTTTATTATGCCTATCCAGATGCCGGTGGCAGCATTGACTTTGGTGAAGTCTCTCTGGTATTAGGTTGGAAATGGTTAGATGTCGGCTATTCTCAAGTGATCAATGCTGATAATGGTGTGTCAGGTGCAGATGACGAAACTGACTGGAACTATATTCAAGCCAATGCCAGTTTTCCGTTAACAGAAAAACTCAGCGTCGCATTCCACTACGGTTATTCACAAGGCGATGTGGTTGAAGATTTATTCGGTGACACTTATGCAGATTACAACGTCACATTAAGTGCTGAAACCGATATCGGTACAGTATCGTTTATGGCGTCTGACACTGACTTACCAGACAATGATGCAAAAGTAGTTCTAGGCTACTCGTACGGGTTTACGCTATAACGAGTAACACTCTCCCACACTCACTTTTTTGCGTATATCGACGCCACCTACTTGAAAGGTGGCGTTTTTTTATCTGTATTGATCTGGAGTCATTATCTCAGGACATCACAACATCACATCACAACATCACATCACAACATCAAAAATATTTAGCGATAAATACACTGCACCTACAAGGTTATATATTTTACTAGCAAGAAATACATTTACTGCTAAGCTCAGAGAGAAAGGTAAAAATAGCTGTCCAATTGAGGAAAAATATTTTACTTCCCTATTTACGTTTTTTTAGTTAGAAAATGCTCATTGAATTAATACCACGCTTTTATTCAACCTGAGGTTTTTGTTATGGCTAATCTTACTGAAAGAGTGCCTGATGACACAGAGATGGACGCGATGACAACGCCTAGAAACGTTAAATCCGCTGAAGCATTACAACATAAACGCCAAGTAAAACGAAGATTAGAAGATTTCCTCGAACAAGCTCAATTACGTAAAGCAATTGGCGATGACGACTTCTTCTAAAAAATAGGGATAAACGCTCGTATCGTTTATCCCTGTCTATTTAAATGAGTAACTAAGTCAGTGAGTAGCAATCTTAATGCACTCGTAAGACCTTATTCATTATTAGCCTGTATCCTGCGCGTATGTTTACCAACTTGTGTTTGCGTGAGCAACAACTCAGCTTTTGCGCCTAAATACACATATATACCCAAGCCCACCAATAATCCCACCACCGCCAACATCATTAAAATTGCCGGCTCAATATATTGTTGTTCTCCCAGAGACGCTTTAAACATGGTCAATAAGGCTTCAATTGAAATCGCAATCAGAATGGTTGAAATAAATCGAGTAATCGTTCTTCGGGTGGAGCTGTGGCGGAAGATATCTTTATGCATCAGCACCTCTTCTTCTAAAATGGTTTTACCCAAATCAAAAATCGCTAATGCCAACGTAAGAAAAATGATAATACCAAAAGGCTCTAGCGGGTCATGAGTTGCAGATATTTGACTAAATAACGTGTAAATATCACGGATCACTGTCCACATGAGTACACTAACCAATACAAAAAGGCACAGTACAATCGCAGTATAAATACTTTTAAAAAAGGGCGAAATTTTGCGCCTAGCGCTGTCACCCATCATAAACTCGATCAATCGTGTTAAGTTAACATCAATAACCACAATAACCACTTGCCCAGAGGTCGATTTAATCATTTGCGATGCCGACAAACACAATCCCGCACCGGAATTAGATAAATAGGGCCGGGTAATATGGACTGTGTCGATGGCAGCTAATTGAGTAAAATAAGGTCGCTGACTTCGATCAGCATGATGACCGCAGGTCATTAACTTAACTTGCTGATTAATGACGCTGATATTAGGACACATTTGTATCCCTTTTTTATCAAGTAAATAGATAAGATCCACGAAGGGATAGCTTATTGCCATATCTTCAAAAATTTTAGCCGATATGTGTTGTTCGAATAAATTAATATCTCCCACACCGATCAAAATAGACTCTAATAATTCGTGTACCAAATTTTCATATTCATGATAACGCTCAATCACACTTAAATAGCTCATCGCTGCCATAAATATTCCTTTTAATTATGATTACTTTAGACAAAGTAGTTTTAATGCCATAAATAATAAACTATTATTTTCAGACACTTAAAAAAACTATCAGCGAGAAAAGGCGAAATACAGTGATAAATTGCACTAAAACAGTGCTGAATATGCTGTCTTTTATCATTGCCGTTTTGTGATCAACATCTGCTAATATGGGTGCTAATACTGCTTACAACCTTATCTAGATTAGGAAAAGACAATGTCTGACTCTTTATTGCGTTATCAACAAGATATTCGTCGTTTTTCTGATGAATTGATTCGCATCCAAGCACCCATTAAAATTTTAGACTCGATAAAATGGCCAAGACAAATTGAAGATGATTTTTTAGCGAAACAAAGTAAAACGTTGCCCAATGTCAGCAATGATTTCTATCAGTCTATTCCTCTGGCATTTAATGCAGATCAAACCCAAACCGACCTGCAAGGCTTAAAAAGTGCCGTTGAGCGTGGTTTAGGTAAACGCGATAAATTAGCTAAAATTCTACTGGCAAACATTGATCAATATCGGATCGTGATAGACATGCTCCACAATCGTGGAAACCCCATGTTTGGTAAACTTAGCCAAGAGCTATACGGCAGTGCGAGCCACAAGTTACATGGCGATCGTCACACTTTACGCCAACTTGGCGATCGCTTAAGCCATATCTTTTCGTTGCCAGCCGCGCGCCACATGAGTAGCCGTCATCCTAAGATTGTTACCGCCCCAGAAGCGGTAAATGTATTGAGCGAACGCTTAGTAAAGTATTTTCACGACGACGAGATTCACGTTCAATTGAGTGATGGTATTGTGTCTGATGCGTCGGTGGGTGGCGATACCGTAAAGCTGAACACTCGCGCCATGTTTAGTGAGTCGGATCTTAATGTATATGAGGTACATGAAGGCTGGGTTCATGTGGGCACCACACTTAACGGTCGCGCTCAACCCCATGCAACTTGGCTCAGTGTCGGCTCGCCACGTGTGACAGCGTCGCAAGAAGGTTTAGCAGTATTAATGGAGATGCTAACGCTTAGCTCAAATCCTGGACGTGCTCGGCGTATCAGTGACCGCGTATCCGCCGTCGACATGGCTGAACAAGGAGCTGACTTTATTGAGGTCTATCGCTACTTTAGAAACCTTAATCTAAGCTCAAAAGACAGCTATCGGGTTACTCAACGGGTGTTTCGTGGTGGCATGGTCAGCGGCGGTAGTTTTTTCACCAAAGATATTTCTTATGTGCGCGGTTATGTTGAAAACATTAACTTTATTCGAAGTGCGATTAGCACCGGATTACCTGAGTTAATCCCAATGCTATTTTTAGGTAAACTCGCCATCGAAGATATTCCGGTACTGTATCAGGCCTACCAAGAAGGCATTATTGCTCAACCGAAATATTTACCGCGTATGTTTGCAGATATTAGTGGCCTTTATGCTTGGTTTGGTTTTTCCTCGGGTATTGGCAACATCGATTTAAAAGGGGTCCAGCGTCATTTTGCCCGCCAATTCAAAAATGTTACGCCAACCTCCGCGGTCGACTTATTTGAAGATTCAGAGTTTGACAACAACTTCGAATAAACCACACTGGAAATCTAACAGGCTAAATGTGACATAGTCGCACTTAGCCTGTTAAACAAAGAGCACTTAGTAAAGGTTGAACTAACGCCTATTGCATGGCTGTAATAAACGTTAAAAACTCATCGCGCTAAAAACCACGGTCGATGACATACGCCTCGCCGTTACACTCTAAATAAACAGCACAAGATGGGTAATTAACTTTGCCGCATTGCTTCAACACAATGGCATTACCGCCTCGTTGGGTCACTTGTAATTTGAGTGACTTAATCATTGAAGACGTACTTGGGAGATCATCTAACTTCTCAGGATTCGATGAAATTTCACAATATGAAGTGGTCACATCGCCAAGAAACTGCGCTTTGAACCTGGATATTCCTGTAGAGGTATAGGTATCAACCCCTGCTATCGTAGCGTTGCCTAAAGCAAGTGTACCCGCATTGGTTCGCAGTGACAGGTTAGAGCAACCCGACACTAGCACCGCGATCAACATTGCAGCACTTGATACCGTAAAAACAATCTGCCTCATAAAAATCCTTTTTAAAAAGCATACTCATCAATGTGCTGATGAACATGCTCATAGTCACTATTGTTAAACTAGATTAACGAACTAGATAGCGCAGCTATTTTGCCGAACTATTTTCAACATCTAGGCTTTGGCTTTTAATCCACGTTGCTTAATAAAATACTCACGGGTTAAGCCAAACACGACCGGGCTTAATAACACTAGCGCAATTAAGTTGGGGATCGCCATCATCGCATTCAATGTATCGGCTAGTAGCCAAATAAACTCTAATGAGCTGACGGCGCCTAATGGCACAACTAAGGTCCAAAGAAGACGAAATGGTTTTATCGCTTTATCACCTAAAAGGTACTGAACACACTTTTCGCTGTAAAAACTCCACCCTAGAATAGTGGTAAAAGCAAACACAGCCAATGCGATTGCCACAATGTAATTACCCATGGGCAATGCATGAGAAAAAGCAAGTGAAGTCAATGCCGCGCCGTTTTCACCAGAGGTCCACGCACCAGAGACTATAATTGCCAAACCGGTAATTGAACACACAATAAGCGTGTCAATAAAGGTGCCTAACATCGCCACTAAGCCTTGCTTTACTGGGTTATTGGTTTGTGCAGCGGCATGAGCAATTGGCGCACTACCCAAGCCTGCCTCATTTGAAAACACGCCTCGAGCCACACCAAAACGGATCGCAGCCCACACAGCCGCCCCCGCAAAACCACCTTGAGCCGCGACTGGATTAAACGCACTGTGTATAATTAATAAAAATGCCGCCGGTACTTGATCAGCATTCACAATCAATACCGCTAAACCCGCGGTGATATAAAACACTGTCATCAAGGGCACCAGCTTACCGGCCACTTCAGCAATGCGCTTAATACCGCCCATTAACACCGCACCAACCAGCACCATCAACACCACGCCTGTGACCCAATTAGGTACGCCAAAGTTGCTGCTCATGGCATCGGCAACAGAGTTAGCTTGTACGGTATTACCAATACCAAAACCAGCAATAGATCCAAAAATGGCAAATGCAGTACCTAACCAAGCCCACTTACTGCCTAAGCCATTTTTAATGTAGTACATCGGACCGCCAACGTGGTTACCATTAGCGTCTGTCTCACGAAATTTCACCGCCAGTACCGCTTCCGAAAACTTGGTCGCCATCCCGACAAGCGCTGTACACCACATCCAAAATAATGCCCCTGGACCACCAATAAAAATGGCCGTGGCCACACCGGCAATATTACCGGTTCCGATGGTCGCAGATAAAGACGTCATTAACGCGTTAAACGGGCTAACATCCCCTTTTTCAGTTTCATCAGTGACCTGACGACCCGACCATAATAATTTAAAGCCTCGGTTTAGCTTCAAAATAGGCATAAACTTTAGCCCAATCGACAAAAACAACCCGACGCCTAAAATCATAACCAGCATGGGAACACCCCATACGATACTATTAATCATACTGACAAATTGTGTAACTGCTTCCATGTAAAAACCTCTTATTGAGTAACGACTTATGTCGAAAGTTGTCATTATTATTGTTTTTTAAACGGCTCAATTGCGTTGGAATATAATAACCTTTAGATGACCCCTATATTAGTTAACCATAGCAACTGTGCATGCACAGGTAGTAATCATCGTTAACTTAACAACGCTGTAGCGACATCTGGCTATGATCAACATAAATAGTTTATTGTTCTAGAACGACGTTTAACGTATCCAGACCTTGCTTTACATCAGCACTTATCAAGGTGTCAACGTCGACAAATAAAAACATTACCTTTGTTGAATAAGCACAATGACCACTAAAACCCCAATTAACTTTTGTTTGATTAGTGTTAACGGCTTCGGTGGTCATATAAGCAGGTTTAGTCGCTTCAAAGGGTGAAAAAAACCGTCATTCAAAGTCGATACGTTTACCTTCATCTATGGCGATAATTTGTTGCTCGCCCAAACCTACATTGGGATTTTCACTTGCCTAGGCTGATACAAAAACCACTGTCGCATCCGTACCACGATAGCTTTTCACCATATCGAGATCCTTTTGCGCCTACTTGCTAACGTTATCTTGGTTTTTTAGATAGTTAACATAATAAAAAACCTCAGCAATCGGCCTATCTATGGTAAGAGTGCGGGTGACTAAATAATCTTTTTGAATAAATAGCGCGACAACAAAAGGTATCGCAATAATAGCCGCGGCGATAACGAGCGTTTTTCTCAGCATTAATATCCACTGGTGTACATAAGATATAGGTCAGTCTTTAAGGCTTCGCCAAAAACTAATAATCTCAGTATACCGACTAACAGCAGGCTAACAACAAAAATTAACACCGATTTAACAGTACTATATCATTAAACAAGCCGCTTAAGTTCCTGCAACGAGTAATACTAAAAGTGCGATTGTATTGGCTAAGAAGCGTCTTAAATGATCCGCGCCAGCCACCACTATATCCACTGATCATTTAACCCAGTAAGATCGCTTTTAACCTCGCCCGTATTGACCACACCTTGAGGTTCAATAATCATGATTTTACATTCATCATTCGCCATAGGTTTATGCTCAACACCTTTGGGAACAACCACCATCTCACCTGCCTGAAGCGTAATATCCTTGTCACGAAAAGCAATATGCAAGGTCCCCTCAATCACTATAAATACTTCGTCAGTATCAAGATGTTTATGCCAAACAAACTCACCCGCCACCTTGACTAATTTAAATTGATAATCATTCAATTGTGCAATAACACGTGGCGACCAATGTTGGCTAAACTGGTTAAACTTATCGTTGAAGTTGATGACTTTTGCTTGCATAGCGGCTTCCCCTAATGAGTTATGATTCTGGTTCTGGCGATTGCGATGGCAAGTAAGTTTCGACGGGATCGATATTGAATTGTTGCACCAGCTTAGCCATACATGACTGACAAATACATTGGTTATCCGCTAAAGTAGGCAAAGTGGATGTTGCTTTATACTGCGCAATGACAGATGGCACATGCTGCGCTTGCTTAGCACACCAACAAGCATTGATGTCTAATCCTTGCTCCATCGCACAGCCATTGGTTTGCTGGCATAATGGACAAGTCTGCGCTGTGGGTATTAGTAATGTCATCGCCCTGCCTATGATGGTGAGAATAAATGAGTAGGTAGAGTGACTATAATGACATTTAGCATCATTATGCTCAATAAGCGCTATGGGCATGACATTAGAGTAAATAAATTGAATACCTACAAAAATACCCACCAAGCGTTAACTCAATGGGCATCATTTACAGCGATTCATTGTTTGTAAATCAAAGTTTATATAAATCAAAGCTTATATAAATTAAAGCCTATATAGCTCAAAGCTTACGAACAACTAATATCAAGGTGTAAGACTCTTTTTAAGCGGAAAAACAGGATACGACTCAGTCCCCAAAACAGGCTTACCTGCAACGGATTGACCGTAAAACCCCTGATGCTTATGGTAAGTAGCTTGCGTTTTGCTCACATCGCCGTCAAAACGAGGATCTTGTGGCCGATCAAACGAATTAACATAGGCGGCTACATCCCAAGCTTGCTGAACAGTGAGTTGCACACTTTTACCCAAAGGCATATTTTCATAAATAAAATCAGCAGCGGTATTGACCCTATGCATGCCGGCCCCCCAATTAAAACTTTGAGGGCCCCATGATGGTGGTAATGCTGCAACACCTGCAATTATTTGTCCTTGGCCATCGCCACCATGACATGCTTGGCAATGTGCTTGATATACTGCCACGCCGCGTTCTGGAGAATAAGCTAATTCTGGTTGAGGTGCTTTAGGAAAACCACGCCCAGGTAGCTGGCTTAACGCTGTGATATCTAGATGTTTAGTGATGGAGGCTGGCATAGGAAAATCATCCCGCTTAGCGCCTTTAACCAGCTCAGCATCAGACAATTCAGGCACAGGGCCACTGAGGTTATATTGTTGCATTAATCCACTCATACCGAGCCAGTACGAATAAGCAGATATTGCCACTAATTCGGGCGAACCAGATGCTGGCGCTTTACCATTCATCGAGTAAGTAAAACAGCCTTGAATACGTTCTTGAAAACTGTTTACCTTATCATTTTTCTTACGATAAGCAGGATACGCAAAATAGGCCGCCCATAATGGCGATGAATTAGCTTGTTGCCCTGCATTCATATGACAATTAACACAATTAAGTTGATTGCCAACGTACTTATCGCGCAGTTGCTGAGTATTAACAAACAATTGGTAACCCAGTCGAACTTTGTCACCAAAATCACCTGCAGGAATATCAGTTAATGGCGCAGGTTGTAGATAGATATCAGCCGATTTTTTGTCTACCGATGGCAAGGCAGTTTGACGATCGGGCAATGTGGTTGTGGCCTCAGTAGCTTTTACTGTCAGCTTGGGCGCAGGATCGGTAGACAGCTCATTGGCCTGTAAAGGCACACTAAACAGGACACCAACGGTCATTAGCAATAATAATTTCATAGCCATGTCCTTATTTTAAATTGGCAAAATATTGAGATAAACCATCAATTTCGGCTGCGGTTAATTTCAAGGCAATATTGCCCATCATATTGTCTACATCGCCACTGCGAGTGCCATCTTGCCAGGCTAATAGCTGGGTTTTAAGGTAACTGGCTTGCTGACCGGCTAAGCGAGGGAATTGCCCGCCACCCACTCCCGATGGACCATGACAACTGGTACAAGCCGGAATAGTCCGCGACCAATCACCTTGAAAGGCTATTGCTTCAAAAGGATCGCTAATGGCCACCTTATCACCACGAAATTGCAGCTGGATCTCATCCACTGGCTGGTGACTAAAATAATCTGCTACCACGGCGATATTGTCGCCCTGCACCGTCGCAGCCATGGCTAACATGATCGGATTTTGACGTTTATTTGCGTGGAATAACTTCAGTTGATTGCTAATATATTCAGCCGACAACCCCGCTAAACGAGGGCCGATAATATCGATGCCTTGACCTTGAGCGCCATGGCAGGATGCACACAACTGCGCGACTGCCGGAATAGCTTGTTGTGGGGAAGATGTTTCTGCGGCTTGAGCTTGCATAACATTAACCATCGTTATGCCAGCCAACACACTGAGCACGTAAAAGGATGTTTTCATCATCACACCTCTTTAGTCATTAATTATTGTCATACCACCATAGGCCAAAAAAATTGAAAAAAGAATACGGCAAACGTCTAATATTTAAACAAAAAACCGTTAATATTAAACAAAAAACCCGCTAATGAGACCATTAACGGGGGGTAATTTGAGTAAACGCTACACTCTGTTACTTCGGACGCACACCCAAGGTATGGCAAATAGCATAAGTTAACTCAGCGCGGTTTAGGGTGTAAAAATGAAAATCTTTAACCCCTTCACGAGACAACACTTTCACCATATCAATCGCAACATTAGCCCCGACAAGCTGACGCGTTGCAGCATCGTCATCGAGGCCTTCAAACTGGCGGTGTAACCAATGCGGAATGGCCACGTTAGTCATATCAGCAAAACGCTTGGTCTGCTTAAAGTTAGTCACAGGTAATATCCCCGGGATAATCTCCACATCAATGCCAGCCGTGACGCAGCGATCGCGAAAACGCAAATAAGATTCAACATCGAAGAAAAACTGGGTAATCGCACGGTTGGCGCCAGCATCAATTTTCTTTTTTAAGTGGATTAAATCAGCTTGAGCATTACGCGCATCGGGATGCACTTCTGGATAAGCAGCAACCGAAATATCAAAGTCTGCAACAGAGCGTAATAAGCGCACTAAATCATTAGCAAAACGCGTTGGTTTTGGACTGCCATCAGGTAAGTCCCCCCGCAAGGCAACAATATCTTTAATGCCAGATTTCCAATAATGTTTCGCCAATTCAACTAACTCTTCATCACTGGCATCAACCAAAGTTAAATGCGGCGCGGCAACTAAGTTGGTTTCTTTCTGGATACGCTCAATCACGCTATGAGTTCGGTCGCGGACGCCTGAATTGGCACCATAAGTTACTGACACAAATTTAGGGTTTAACGGTTCTAAGCGACGAATAGAGTTCCACAAGATCTCTTCCATCGCTGGCGTTGAAGGCGGAAAAAACTCAAAAGACACATTAATATCATTTAGCTCAGACAAGCTCTGGTTTAACGATTGGGCATGTTGTGCATGATGAAAAGCCATAATGTGTTCCTTCAACTTCTGTAAAACTTCGGAGTCTATACCAATCAGCAAACTTACATTATTTAGCCGTTTGGACGTCTGTATGTCCATATACTAGTTTAACTGTATTCTAAGTCAAGCTAAAAAACCATCAATGCGGTCAATTTAAGTCTACGCCTAAATTGCAGGCAATACAGATAGCGCTAACTAAGTGGGTTACGCAGACATCGGTGTGTGTCGGCAAGTCTTTATGACACCATGAAGAACTACCATGGGACTAATACCATGGGACTAATACTAAGGGACTAATACTAAGGGGCTAACATCAAGGAAGTTTCGTATGCGATTGATGAGAAGCTAAGCATTACCTTGATCAAGCTTTACCACTTGTTTGATGGGTTAACATGAACTGAGTTTGTAAGTTGACAATGAACCAACGCAGCCGAGAAAATTTATCGTCAGGCATAAAAAAGCCACCCTTTAGGTTAATGCTATTCGGATAAGCACTATTGTTTATATCTAAGTGGATAGCGACTGGGTATGTAGAGCACTGAGCGTGGA